>JBIILT010000085.1:0-6428 GCA_044338355.1 Aquirufa sp. | reverse complement strand
GCTCCTTTTTCGTCTGTTAAAACCACTTTACCATTCTCAATTGAAGCTACTAAGGTTCCACCACTAACGGTTTTTACACTTAGAGAACCCTTTGCTGCAGTGATTGCCTTGATAACAGTCGCTGCATCTAAATTACCTGCCACTACGTGGTAAGTTAAAATCTTAGCTAAAGTTGCTTTGTTCTCTGGCTTTAAAAGTGTTGCCACTGTTCCAGCAGGTAACTTAGCAAAAGCAGCATTTGTAGGAGCAAAAACCGTGAATGGTCCTGCACTTTGTAATACAGACACTAAATCAGCCGCTTTTACTGCTGCTACTAATGTCGTGTGGTCTTTAGAGCTGATAGCAATATCCACAACCGTTGTTTGAGCTGATACCGAGAAGGCAGAGATAAACAAGGTGATAATTCCGGCAATAAATTTCTTTTTCATTCTTCTATTATTTAAGTTCAAATACTAAACACTAGAAGCAATGTAATGTTTTGAAAATAAATAAGTTAGGCCTTATTTCACTAGTCAAATAAGTCTAACGCGAGCCTAAAAGTATTGCAATGTGCCTCCACAATGTCTTTAATATCCGGCGAATATCCTCCACCCAGTGCTATAGTGATAGGTATCTTGTGTTTATGGACTAAATCAAGCACGAATTTATCTCGCTGTTTACAGTCTTTAATACTTAATTTAAATTTTCCCAATTTATCTGTGGCCAGCACATCCACTCCTGCTAAATAGAAGACAAAGTCAGGCCGTACTCGCTCAATTAAATCGGGTAAAATGGAGCCTAACATGGCTAGGTATTCCGCACCAGTGGCTCCATCCTCTAAACCAATATCTAAATCTGATTTTTCCTTTCTAAAGGGATAATTGTTTTTACCATGCACACTAAACGTAAAGACTTGATTCACATTTTCCATGAGTTTAGCCGTACCATTCCCCTGATGCACATCGAGATCTATGATTAGTATTTTTTTTGCCAAATCCCGATGCAACAAATAATTAGCCGCAACGGCCATATCATTCAACAAACAAAATCCTTCTCCCCTGTCCGCAAAAGCATGGTGTGTACCACCCGCCACATTCATTGCACAGCCATGTTCTAACGCAAAAAGGGCACAATCGATCGTTCCTTGGGTGATAATCAGTTCTCGATTCGTTAACTGTTCTGACTGCGGAAAACCAATGACGCGTTGTTCAGATGTAGTCAATTGCTGCTCCACAAGACGCTGAAAATACCCCGCTTCATGAGTTAATAGAATATCAGTTGCAGAGCACTCCTGTGGTACAAAAAGATGACTAGCGGTAATACTTCCCTCATACATCAACTGCTCCGGAATCAATTCGTATTTCAACATAGGAAACCGATGTCCATCAGGTAAGGGGTGCGCGTAAATCGCACTGTGCGCTATTTTTACCATTTTAAAATAAGAGGAATAGCAGCCTAAATCAACTCCCTTTCAGAAGATGAAAGTTCCATTTTCTCGAATTGATTATGAATGAGCAAAATAAGTAACCCAAAAATAATGGATGAAAAGATGAGTATATTATTAACTATCCCATCTGTAGAAAATGATAAACGGATTAAAATAGTGGAGATAATGAATCCGGAGTTTCGCATAACTTTTTCAAAACTATCACTGTAAAAAAATGAAATTAACAGTAAAAAAACATCTACAGTGATCAGTAAAGCGAAAAAATCTTCAAAAAATACATTATTTATATTTTTGAGATTCAGATGTAAAGAACCGGATTGGTCAATGAGCGAATTAGACCAACCAACAAAATTAAAAGTGGCGATTAATATTAATATCGGGACTAAAAAAACAGCCACAATTTTTTTAAGTTCAAGGAAGGACTTATTAGGAGCTTTTCTATTGATTAACTTCTGATCAGCTAACGTGTATATATTTCTTTTAAATAAATAAATCAGGTAAAATATCAAGACAGTCAAAATGATATCATACGTAAATTGCCTGTCACTTTTTATATCCAGCCATTTTTGAGACAATTCTAAATTCGACAAATCCTTGAAGATCCGTCTAATCACAATGAGCGTAATAATTTCATACTGCTTACAAACATACGTAGTGACTGATTTAGGAATGTAGTAAACAAGTAGATAGACCTCATACACTAATATGAAGGAAAACGGCGTGTAGATAGCGGCAATAGGGTCTTTAAACAGGGAGGTATCAGTAATGAAATGAATGACCTTATACTTTACTAAATAAATAAGAAGTAGATGAATGATAAAACTGATAATCGCAATAATTAACATAACCTTTTCCACAAGCTTCTTTGTCTCGCTGGAGAGCAATAACAAGAGCATTTTCGAGAAAAAGGGATTTTTTAGCATCAGAATTTAGTTGAAACAAGTATAGACCTATCCATTTTTACCTCCCTCAGAGGAGTTATTTTGTTCTTGATTTTTAAGTTCTTCTATTTTCTCCCGAATTAAATCTTTTACTACCTCATCGAAATAAACTCCATCAGATTCCATATCCGCAATGTTACGATTCATGGCATTATACAGAGACTCTTTTTCTGGAAGACTTAGCGATTTGTTAGCGACTAAATTTCCCACAAAATTTACCAAACCAGCTCTTGGACCACTTTCTTTTTGAAATTTGTATGGTTCATTTTCCATTACTCTGAATTCCCGGACTACCGCAATTATAAAAACTACAAATAGCGTAAATACAATAGCAGACAATATTAATACATCCATTTCCATTATTTCTTGAGTTTAGAGTTGAAAAAATTCAATAATCCCAAAATAGTAGGCGGCCAAAGTCCAACGAATATTGCCTTGTCCGTATCTCCAACCACTAAATAATTGTACTCACTGAAAATAATGATGACAACTACTAGTACAATTAATAAAATTTCAGACGCTTTAAAGTTTTTAAACATGATTAGATGGAATAGAAATGAAAATTATGAAAATGTTTTAGGCGATTTAAGGCATTAAAATTGAAATCCAATTTTAATAACCATTTAATTCAAAGAAAGAAAACGAGAAATAAATGCTTTCGACAAAATGGTAGAATGATGTATTAACAAATTTTATAGCAAATTGTTTTATTCTTGAAAATTATTGAAATTTTTCAAGTGTATTTCCTTTATTGATTAATTGCTAGTGAGTGGGCAAGGCACTTAACAAAACCTTCAGGAAACCATCCATGGACTTATCATCAATCCACCTCACCACGGCTACTAAATCATTCTCCTGATCCACATAAATTGCATTCGTACCATTCCCGATGTGTGCATAAGCACTCGCAGGAGCTGACGGATACATTTTACGATCCGTATTTAAAAAGTAATTCATGAAGCCATAACCCGTATTCGCAGATGTGGGAGTAGTCGCTTTACGAATCCAATCCTCGGATAAAATCTGCTTCCCATTCCAATTCCCCTTTCGCAAGGTTAATAATCCAAACCTACCCATATCCATAGCATTCATAAATAGCCCTCCCCCAAAATGCCCGCCACCACTCACGGATTGCACCATTTTTCCATCCACCACAATCCAGGCATTTTGATAACCCGTCCATGCCCAAGTATTAGAAGCCCCGATCGGATTCATCACATTTTCCCGCAATACTTCTGGCAAGGGTTTTCTAAATACTAAAGTCGCCGCTAAAGCCAGCGCATTCACCCGCGTATCATTGTACTTATACACGGTCCCAGGCTCAAATCTCTTCCGAGTCGTCCATTCCACTGGCTTATCCGATGGCCTATCCGCCCAATCCGGCTTTCCCCACAGCACCCCTTCCCAATCACTCGTTTGTCTCAACAAATGATCCCAACTTATTTTCCGATTATGCTCTGTTTCAAAAGGGTAAATAAAAGACTTTTTCGCAATTGGATTTTCGCCCACTGACACTCCCTGCATCGCCACCTCCACCGGCGGCAAATACGTATAGACTTTGTCTTCAAGTGAACTAATCAATCCTCGGTCATAAGCTAAACCAACCACCGAGGAAACCATACTTTTCGTTACACTATTCGTCATCTCCACCGCAGTTGTATTTCCCCATTCCGCAATGATATAACCCTTGTAAATGATGATTCCCGAAGAAGGACCCCGCTCAGCCATAGGCCCCACAGGATCAGAAAAAGGCTCCTTCCCAAATTGCATCGCCTGCGAAAGCCACAAATTCCTGGGCTGCATAGTTTCATGCTCCACCGCGAAAGCAATAGCCTGCTTAATTTTATTAGTATCTATCGAGAAAAAAGCTGGCGACCTGTGTTCCCAATTTTTAGCAGAGGGATAGTAACTGTTTTTTTGTGCGATGACAGTTATCGACATTAGCATACATAAAATCAGTAGTAGTTTTTTCATAGTTGTATCAAGAAATGATCTATTAGAGTAATAAAGAGATTATGCTGTAAATTTGTTCAAAATATTAGAGTATTTATGTGTAGACATGTGTAACAAAAAAATTAAATTGTATAAAACTTTAAAATATCAATCACTATGGGACTTTTTTCAGCCATCTTAGGCAACGCAGGTACAGTAAGTAAAGAGGATTTAGTCAAAGATTTTGGCAAACTACTCATCGAAGGCGAGGAAATCGAATTAGGATTCAAGCTCATCAGAGATACCTTCATCTTTACCACTAAGCGCCTCATATTAGTCGACAAACAGGGTATCACAGGTTCTAAAACAGAATACAAGTCCATCAGCTATAAAAGCATTTCACGCTTCAGCATTGAAACAGCTGGAACTTTTGACCTGGATGCAGAATTAAAGATCTGGATCTCAGGCGAGGCACTCCCCAGCATCACGAAGCAATTCAACAAATCAGTGAATGTATACGATGTACAGAACGTGCTAGCGTTCCATGTGTTGAAATAGAGAGGTGTATTGTCAGAAAAAAAGCAATTTGCAAAAAACGCAAATTGCTTTTTTTATTGAGAATGAACAGCCGAGCTTTCCTCGGTAGTTGGCTTAATTTGTATTTGTCCTCCTATTGCTCTAAGCACTTTAATTACCGTCTCAAATTGAGGTTTTGATCCATCTGATAAAGCTTTATACAAACTGGGACGACTCATCCCCGTTTCACTAGCGATTTTAGCCATTCCAATCGATCTGGCAATATTTCCTAATGCCACAATCAGAGCTGAATCGTTGCCTTCCGCTAAAACTGCGTTTAAATATTCAGATATCATTTCAGGACTATCTAAATAATCTGCTATATCAAATTTCGAAGTTTCCATAATTCTCAATTGTTTAGACGATTTAAAATATCCTTTGCTTTTTGGACATCCTTTTGTTGTGTTGATTTATCTCCTCCTATGAGGAGCAAAACTAATTTACCACCTAATTCTTTGAAATAAATTCTATAGCCTTTAGCAAAGTCAATTTTACATTCCCTGATTCCATCACCCACGGATTGACAATCACCAAAGTGGCCATAATTTTCAATTTTCTGAAGTCTAATTAATATAATTGCTTTCGCTCTTAGATCCTTAAGCTTTCGAAGCCATTTATCAAATTCCACCGTTTTTTCAATTGAGTACATTTGATTTTTGTCTTCATTTGGATACAAATGTAAACAATCTTTTTCATCAATGAAACCAGTAAATTGATAATTAAAGACGGAATTAATTTTCCTTTACTTCTGCATGTTATATAACAGGGTTTGGATCTTATATTCCTCTCCTACTTTGACCAAAATAAAGGCATCGACACCTTTATGAGTAAACTTACCGTTTAGGTAAAATTCATAGGGCACCCAAGCTGTCGCGATTTCATGATCGATGAGAATAGGCCCCCAAGAAAGGACGCGCTCGTCCATATCTCCCGGCTTTCTGGTCATGACATTTTTAACAAAACTAGCAATAGGCACTTCCCGTACGACATTCCCCTCAGGTCTAACCTGGCTGATATGCAATAGCGCTTTTTCGGTAAAACAAGACTTTAGCGCAACTGAATCCACTGATTTCATAGCCGAGAAGGTCTTTAAAATCACGGCTTTGATTTGATCTTCGTCCTTGGTTGGGTTTTGGCCAAATAAAAACAAAGGAAATAATAGCATTAATACACTTTTCATGATTGATATAGCTTGTCTAAATAGTCTGCTAATTTCCTGTCCTTGTCCGTGATCTTGTTACCGGCATCATGGGTCGTCAGCTTCACCTCTAACCGATTATAGGTATTCGACCAGGTGGGATGATGATCCGTTTCGCTAATGAATGGAGTTGCATTTTGCATGAATTGCATCGCATCCTCGAAGGTTGCAAAGGTAAAAGTCTTGATTAAGACTTGATTTTCTTCTTTCCAAGTGGACATTTTACTCTGGGTTAAGGAACACAATTTTGTCGTCTTTCAACACGACCAGTTTAGAATTCTTTGATTTTTTATAGGCCATCAAATCGGCTTTGACGAGTTTCATGCCTTCTTCTAATTTCTCTGAAGTGGTCCTA
>JBIILT010000112.1:0-5473 GCA_044338355.1 Aquirufa sp. | reverse complement strand
TTTTAATTGAGTGGGTTTAACTGTTGCCATTTTTTCAGATTTTTTATACGAATGAAAGAAGCTTTATTATTTTCTGCAATCAACTCGATGGTAGGCTCTGAACTATCATAAACGAACCACTCATCCACTAAAGGCAAATATATACGAAACAAATTAGTAATACCTGATTTATAGCGCCTTTCTATTACATCGGGTGGGATGTTGTGCCCGCCTTCGAGGACGCGCGTGGCTACGCGGACTTTGGCAAGATCAATAGTCCTAAGCCAGAAAAACAACAGGGTAACTGTGAATCCCCGTTCTTTGGCCCTCTTAATCAACAAATGATATGATTTAGCTGATAAGGTTGTTTCAAAAGAAAACGATTCCTCTCTTTCCATCAAAGCATCAATTTTATTCAACATGATTCGACCCGCCTCGAAAGCAGCAGATTCCGGGTGAAAGGGAGCTAACTCTTTTGCAATTTCATCCGCATTCACAAATTCACGGCAATCGAGAACGTAGGGAAGAATTGTATGAGAGGCCGTCGTTTTGCCGGCTCCATTACAACCCGCGATGATATACAAGTTCTTCCCCATACTGCTGAAGGTAGTGGGATAAAAATTGCTTAATCGAAATAAAACTGATAATTTCAATAAATTCCTTCAACCTATGAAATACCTATTCTTCCTTCTCCTCTCTACAGCTACTTTCGCCCAAGACATCCACTTCAAATCCATCTTAGTTGACACTCACAATGATTGCTTGACAGCATGCATTGAGAAAAAAGTGGCGCTAGATACCGATTTAACTGGGATTAATCATTCCGATTTAGCTCGTTTCAAAAAGGGAGGCGTGGATTACCAGTTATTCTCAGTTTGGTGCGATGGAGAAAAAGCGAAGCCATACGAGTGGGCGATGCGGGAGATGGATAGTTTGTATGCGGTGGCGGCTAGAAATCCAGATAAAATCGTGATCGCGAAGTCTTGGAAGGATGTTCAAAAAGCGTTGAGAGAACAAAAACTAGTAGCGCAGTTCGGGGTTGAGGGCGGTCATATGATCGAAGGAGATTTACAAAAATTGGAGACCTTTTATAACCGTGGAGTGCGGTATATGACGCTTACTTGGAACAATTCTCCTGGCTGGGCGAGCTCTCATGCAGATGAGAAGAATCCAAATTATAAGGGACCTAAAGGATTGACGGATTTTGGGAAACAAGTAGTTCAACGAATGAATCAGCTGGGAATGATAGTGGATGTTTCTCACGTGGGTGAGGCGACGTTTTGGGACGTGATTAAAACAACTACTAAACCAATTATCGCTTCCCATAGCAATGCCTACAGCATTTGTCCTGTGTCTAGAAACTTAAAGGATGAGCAAATTTTAGCCATCGGTAAAAATGGTGGAGTGATTCATTTGAACTTTTTTTCTGGATTTGTAGATGTAGATTTTTTCCAAAAAGACGCCGCTTTTCGTAAGAACCATGCCGCAGAAATTGATTCTTTAATTAAGTCAGGAATGCAAACAGAGTACGCCTTCACCGTCATTTCAGATAAATACCCTCATGAGAGTGATGCCATTAAACCCGACTTAGAACAATTAATGAAGCATTTTGATCACATCGTGAAGTTAATCGGAGTGGATCACGTGGGTTTAGGCTCAGATTTCGACGGGATTAATTCAGCTCCCAAACAGTTAAAAACGGTTGTAGATTATCCTCTTTTTACCCAAGCTTTAATCGCGCGAGGTTATTCAGATAAAGAGATCAGCAAAGTATTAGGCGGGAATTTCTTACGAGTGTACAAGGCGAATAACTAAATCTATTTGTGCCTAAACCAGCAATCTGTACGCTCGTTTTCGTAGGCCTTAAATTCCGTATTCACCGGAAATCCATAACGTAGATTCTCGTTAAATCGAGTTCTAGCTAGGTAATTAAAAGCGCCCATGTCACCCGTGTAGGCCGAATGATTGCTGTGATTATAGGTTTCGTGAATGTCGCACAACTGCTGCAAAAAATCCATAAAAAGCGGATAATACCCACCAAAAACTCCACAATTCAACAAGGTATCTGAGGCAAAACGCTCCTCATAATCAGCATAATCTTGAATTTGCTCGCGAAGATGTTCACCGTGCGCCAGCATCCAATCATTGCGAAGCGGTTTAGGCTCATCACCACAAAAAAGGGAGTTCGGATTAGCGGCAAAAAAGGGGTGAACGAAGGGGTTTAAGGTCACAGTCACATCCGACACATCGGTCACAAACACACCTTCGATGGGCTCGGTACATTTTTCTAAAAAATCTCGGTATACAAAATACCGAAAGACATTGGGATTATAGGTTGGATTATAGTCGATGCGAATGAAAGAAATATGCTCATTCTCGTAACGAGCACAGGTTTCTTTAGAAAAGTTATTATGGAAGATAATGCCCTTTAGCTTTGCCTGAGCAACAGATTCAGCCCATGCCTGCACTAATTTATAGGAATCGTCTGGCAGTGTAGTGCTTCGATTTACATCATAAATACCGGTGATGTGGCAAGAAAGTACGAGCTCCATTAATTTTCGTTTAAAGCTAATTGCTTTTTAAGAGCGGCGCAGGTACTGTTCGGGTTATTTCTGTAATAGATATAGGATCTTTTAAAGACTTTTTTCGTCCTGAACAGGGTTTCAGCTCTTTCAAAAAAGGCCGAATCAGCGGAGAATCCGCCTTTGAAATCGATACTCTTGAATACTTTTTGGTGTCCAAACAAAGTCCCAAAAAGTACCGCATCATCCAAATGTATCGGCTTGCTTAGGTCATTTTTATCAGGAACATAATAATCTTCAACTGAATCCACGACCGTTTCTGCCGTAGAACAAATCAAATCCACATGCTCCATTTCCTGCAAACAAGAACTTAAATGATGAACTTTATATTCATCATCGCTATCTAAAATGGTGATGAATTCACCCGTACTAATCAACACACCCCGATTAATGGATTCCGCTTGCCCGCGATTACTATGGCGAATGTAGACAATTTTGTCCTCGTACTTTTCGACGTATGTTAACAACTCTTTACGGTCATTGCCCTTGCTTCCATCATCAATAATGATGAGCTCAAAATCTTGAAAATCTTGCTGTAAAACAGAATCAATGGCCCTTTTTGTCAAAGAAAATTCCGTATTATAGACCGCCATTAACACGGAAATTTTTACATTTTTAGGCATGATATGCTACTAAATACTCGCCAATATAGGCTTAACGGATGCAAATCTAGTCATTAAAAATTTAATACATTTTACTAAATGATTAAGGATGTAATTATTATTTTGTTCCTCTTTCCGATTCTGGAACAACTACCCAATTCATTTTTCCCATAAAAACACTAAGTTTAAATAAAAAAACGATGAACAAACTCCTACTCATTGCCCTATCCATTCTCACCCTATCCTCCTGCTCGAAAAGTGGCGAAACGGTGTCTAACTACTTCTCCTCTACTGACAGCATCGAAGCTGGAGGTGTAAAAATGATCCCCATTCAAACGTCCGCCGGCACCTTTAAGGTATGGACGAAGCGCTTTGGGACTAATCCTAAAATCAAAATACTCTTATTGCACGGTGGTCCTGCGATGACGCACGAGTATATGGAATGTTTTGAGACTTACTTCCAAAGAGAGGGCTTCGAATTCTACGAATACGACCAACTAGGCTCCTATTACAGTGATCAACCGACGGATTCTACCTTATGGAAAACGGAGCGATTTGTAGAAGAGGTGGAGCAAGTTCGCAAAGCGATAGGTGCAGATTCCTCTAATTTTTACGTTGTCGGAAATTCATGGGGAGGTATTTTAGGGATGGAATATGCACTGAAATACCAAAAGAATATCAAAGGATTAGTGGTCTCTAATATGGTGGCGAGTGCTCCAGATTATGGTAAATATGCCGAGGAAGTATTAGCGAAACAAATGGATCCGAAGGTATTAACGGAAGTAAGAGCCATCGAGGCAAAAAAGGATTTCAATAATCCGCGCTACATGGAACTATTAATCCCTAATTTCTACCAAAAACATATTTGCCGTTTAAAAGAGTGGCCAGATGCCTTGAATCGCACCTTCAAGCACGGAAATAGTGCAGTTTATGTTCGAATGCAAGGACCAAGTGAGTTCGGGATTAGCGGACTTTTAGAAAAATGGGATATCAAAAATCGCTTAAAAGAGATCTCTGTTCCTACGCTAATGGTGGGCGCGAAATACGACACGATGGATCCAAAGGCGATGGAAGAACAAAGTAAAATGGTTCAAAACGGCTCCTACTTATACTGCCCAAATGGTAGCCACTTAGCCATGTGGGATGATCAAAAAACCTATATGAATGGCGTTATTTCGTTCATTAAGAAAGTGAATGGGGAATAAATTTCCCGTATTTTTATAAAAGGCCATCTCGCAAGGGGTGGTTTTTTTTGTATTAACTATTTACCTATTTTGCCCTTATAAACCTGCTTACCTATGAAATTAATTAGCTTACTACTAGGCCTTTGCTACTGCTTATCCGCACAAGAAACTTATCTAAAAAATACGGTTAATTTCCCCTTAGGTGCTTCCGTCAATCCACGAATGCTGAACGAAAATGAAGCCTACCGAAACATAGCAACATCAGAATGGACCAGCCTAACAGCAGAAAATCACATGAAAATGATGCTGATTCATCCGGCAGCAGACCGTTTTGATTTCTCAAAAGGGGATGAAATTGTGGCATTTGCTTCAGCGACTGGCAAGCGTATCCATGGGCATACCTTGGTTTGGCATAATCAGGTACCACAATGGATGAAGGACTTTCAAGGGGACCAGAAGGCCTGGGAGGCCATGCTAAAAAACCATATTCAAACAGTGGCAAGTCATTATAAAGGTAAAATAGCTGGATGGGATGTGGTGAATGAGTCATTCTTGGATGACGGGAGTCTGCGACCCTCTTTATGGGCAGATCATATCCCGGATTATATTGCCAAAAGCTTTCAATGGGCACACGAAGCAGATCCTAGCGCCATACTCTTTTACAATGATTATGGTCAAGATGGGAAACCTAAAAAAATGCAGGCCATCCTTGACCTTGTTGCGGAGCTTAAGCGTCGTGGGATTCCTATAAATGGTGTAGGATTGCAAATGCATATTAATGTGGATTCCAAGCGAAATGAGCTACAAGAAGTCCTAGATAAATCCGTAGCAACGGGCTTACAGATTCATCTTTCAGAGCTAGATATTGCCGTAAATCCGAAGAACAACCCAGACTTTGTGTACGAGGAAAAAGTGGCCAAAGCGCAATCTGAGCTATTTAAATTTGTCTTCCAATCCTATACAAGAATCCCTACTGCACAACAATATGGGATTACATTTTGGAATATATCCGATAAAGATTCCTGGTTGCGCGGTTATTTCAAGAGGCCGAAAGAATACCCCCTTTTGTTTGATGAGAATTATAGTAATAAACCAGCCTATACCGAACTTACAAAGTATTTAAATA
>JBIILT010000219.1:0-3271 GCA_044338355.1 Aquirufa sp. | reverse complement strand
CAGGCTGCCGTGGAGTCTTTGCAGGTAAGACTAAAGTTGTGGGACGGGATAGTCCATAATAGATAAGAGAGTAGAGAGTAGAGAGTAGAGATGTGGCATAAAAAAAGCCCGATCTAGTGATAGACCGGGCTTTTTATTTTACCACTTAGGCTTATTTTACTTCTTCAAAAGATACGTCTTCGGCTCCCCCATCCGATGCATTTGCATCTGCTGATTGAGTCGCTTCTCCACCTTCTGCTTCAGCACCTGCTGCATACATCTCTTGAGATGCCGCTGTCCAAGCCGTGTTTAATTTTTCTATCCCAGCATCGATACCGGCTAAATCTTGAGCTGCATGAGCCACTTTTAATTCTGCCAAAGCACCTTCAATCGCTGTTTTATTTCCTTCTGATAATTTCTCACCGTATTCTTTCAATTGCTTGTCAGATTGAAAAATCAACGCATCTGCCTGATTTACTTTTTCTACTTTCTCTTTTTCTAGTTTATCTGTTGCCTCGTTTGCTTTCGCTTCGTTGCGCATCTTTTCGATATCCGCGTCAGTTAAGCCGCTAGACGCTTCGATACGGATTTTTTGTTCCTTACCTGTTCCTTTGTCTTTAGCAGAAACGTTCAAGATACCATTCGCATCAATATCAAAAGTAACTTCGATTTGAGGAACGCCACGTTGTGCTGGCGGTAAACCATCTAAGTGGAAACGACCTAATGAACGGTTATCTTTCGCCATTGGGCGCTCACCTTGAAGAACGTTTAATTCTACGGAAGGTTGGTTATCCGCTGCTGTAGAGAAAGTTTCAGACTTCTTTGTAGGAATCGTTGTATTCGATTCGATCAATTTTGTGAAAACACCACCCATCGTTTCGATACCTAAAGAAAGGGGCGTTACGTCTAGTAATAATACGTCTTTCACCTCTCCTGTTAATACCCCACCTTGGATAGCAGCTCCGATTGCAACCACCTCATCTGGATTCACACCTTTTGATGGCTTTTTGCCAAAGAATTTCTCCACTTCCTCCTGGATACGAGGAATACGTGTTGAACCACCCACCAAGATTACCTCATCGATATCTGAGTTCGTGTAACCAGCATTTTTCATCGCACGTTTACAAGGCTCTAAGGTACGTTGGATTAAGCTATCTGCTAATTGTTCGAATTTCGCTTTTGATAAAGAGCGTACTAAGTGTTTCGGGATACCATCTACCGGCATGATGTACGGTAAGTTGATTTCCGTAGCAGCACTTGAGCTTAATTCGATTTTGGCCTTTTCAGCCGCTTCTTTTAAGCGTTGTAGAGCCATTGGATCTTTACGCAAGTCGATATTCTCGTCAGCGATGAATTCTTCTGCTAACCAGTTAATAATTACTTGGTCAAAGTCGTCACCACCTAAGTGTGTATCACCGTCTGTTGATTTTACTTCGAATACGCCATCCCCTAATTCGAGTACCGATACGTCAAATGTACCACCACCTAAATCGAAAACCGCAATCTTCATATCCTTACCACCCTTGTCTACGCCGTATGCTAGAGCAGCAGCCGTAGGCTCGTTAATGATACGTTTTACTTCTAAACCAGCGATTTGACCCGCTTCTTTTGTGGCTTGACGTTCTGCATCATTAAAGTAAGCAGGAACGGTGATAACGGCTTCTGTTACTGTTTGGCCCAAATAATCTTCTGCTGTTTGCTTCATTTTAGTTAAAATCTGCGCAGAAATTTCTTGAGGAGTATATAAGCGATCACCAATGCGAACACGTGGTGTATCATTATTTCCTTGCTCTACCGAGTAAGAAATCGTTTTTAGTTCAGAGCTAACCTCTGAATATTTTTTACCCATGAATCGCTTCACAGATGAAATCGTATTCTGTGGATTTGTAATCGCTTGTCTTTTCGCCGGATCACCTACTTTACGTTCGCCGTTCTCTAAAAATGCAACGATCGATGGAGTCGTACGTCTACCTTCTGAGTTTGCAATAACGACTGCCTCGTTCCCCTCCATTACCGCCACACATGAGTTGGTGGTTCCTAAGTCAATTCCAATAATTTTTCCCATGATTATTTTTTAATATTTTTACAGCAATTATACAAGGAATATGCCATTTAGAATTCCCAAAGGCTTTTGTGACATATTGTCACCTTTTAATTTAAAATTCGCTAGCTAACGGAAAAAATGGCGATATGTGGTATATTTGCGAATTGATAAATAGACTATTATGTCCGAAATAAAAGATTTTAATTGGGTAGAAGGCCCAGAACCTCATAGAGCACGTACACGTGCCATTGTTAGAGCGCATCCTGAAGTGAAGAATTTAATAGGTAAGAATCCAATGACTTTTGTTTGGATTTTAGCCTGTGTAGGTATGCAAATAGGCATGGCTTATTTTATAAAAGATTATCCTTGGTGGGCAATTGTAGGGGTAGCTTGGATTTTTGGAGCCTTCCCTACGCATACTTTATTTGTGTGTATCCACGAGTCAGCACATAATTTAATTTTCAAAAAGAATTCTTGGAATGTATTTGCGGGCATCATCGCTAATTTTCCATCCTTATTCCCTACGGCCATTTCATTTAAGAATTTTCATTTAAAACACCATGCTTTTCAGGGAGTTCATGAATTAGATGCTGATTTGCCTGATTATTGGGAGGCGAAATTGATTGATAATTATTTCATTGGTAAGATGATTTGGTTGTTGTTGTTCCCCTTCTTTCAAGGCATTCGCACTATGAGATGTTTAGAATTAGCTGTTTTTGATCGTCCAGTGATTATGAATATTATAGCTCAAATTGCATTTGATGCAGTAATTGTTTATTTCTGGGGTTGGTCAGCGCTAGCTTATATGGGACTAAGTTTCATATTCTCAGTAGGGTTACATCCCCTGGGTGCTCGTTGGATTCAAGAACATTTCTTAGTGTTAGACAAGAATCAAGAGACTTATTCTTATTATGGAAATTTGAATGGCATTAATATGAATGTGGGTTACCATAATGAACACCATGATATGCCCTCAGTGCCTTGGAATAATTTGCCAAAGTTAAAGGCGGCTGCTCCAGAGTTCTATGACAACTTAAAATACCACACTTCCTTCGTGAAGCTTTTCTTCACCTTCTTATTCTCTCAAGAGGTAGGTTTGTATTCTCGAATTGCGCGTAAAGAACGCGATGGAGTTCCGTTGACCGATCAATCGATGCCGGATATTGAACTAACTAAATAATGGTAAATGGTAAGTGCTGAATCAAATGGTGAATGATAAATGGTGAATGGTAAATTAAAAATCATTCA
>JBIILT010000288.1:0-3277 GCA_044338355.1 Aquirufa sp. | reverse complement strand
GGCTGCTGGTAAAGAGGTGAATGAAGTCCCATCAAATGAATACATTCCATAAGTATCATTTACGCTATTATATATATTATAATATGTTTTATTACCAATAGTTCCAATATATCTATAGGATGCAGTACCAGTTGGGGCTGATATATTCATACTAGTAAATGCCGTCCCATCAAAATAATACATTCCATACGTCCCATTTACACTATTGTATACATTATAATATATTTTATTATTCAATACCCCTAAATAAGAGTTTGAGCTAATATTAGATGGTTGACTGATATTTGGTAAGGAAGTAAAATTAGTTCCATCAAATGAATACAACGTATAAGTACTTCCATTGTAGATGTTATAATAGATTTTATTATTTACAACTCCGATATAATTATATATATATATATTCGAAGGTGCGGTTATTCCAGTAGAAACAAAGGTCGAACCATCAAAAGAATACAAGGTGTAAGTTCCGTTCACATTAATATTGAAATATGATTTACTTCCTAATTGACCAATATAATAATAGGTGTCAAAATTAGTAGGCTTATTCGTACTAATAGACGTCCAAGTAGAACCATTAAATGAATATATTGAAGTATTTGTACCATTATAAGCATAATGATAAACTAATGCTGGAGTTGCTGCACTTGCACCTAGGAGGTTTTTCCAACTTAGACTACCATCATACACCTCTAACTCTCCATAAGCCCCACAATTCGTACAGAATATGACTAAGCCAATTTCAGGAGATGAAATAGCATCACGTTGATCTCTTGTCATCCTTGGGGGTAAGAATCCTTGAGTCGTTGATTTAACTTCAAGGGCAGCAGATACAGTTGTACCAGTCGATGTCCCCACTAATATTGATCCCATAAAGGACTTTGCACCAGCAACCGTTTGAGCTGAAGTTAAATCAACGAAATTTTGAGTTGATGAACCAGTACCACCTTTGGCAATAGTTAAGACTCCCGTAACTCCCGTTGAAAGAGGCAAGCCCGTTCCATTTGTTAAATTAACTGAAGTAGGCGTTCCTAGATTAGGAGTAACTAAAGTAGCTGAAGTTAATCTAAGAACTTCTCCGGTACCCGAGGCAGGAATGCCCCCACCAACAGCAAATGTCATAGAATGTCCGGAACAACACGCTGCCCCATCAGCAGTCAAATTTAAAGTTGTTATGGGATTAGTAAATTCTAAAATGCCTTGTCCCCATCCAGTAATATTCAACGTATTGGTAGTTTTTGACAGTCCATTTGATCCATTCAAAATTGAAAAGGCTTGATCAAATTGATAGAGCGCAGAACCGCCTATTCCACTTGAGCGCCAATAAACATATAACTTTAAATTAGAAATTGGAGCAGCAAATACAACCTGCCAACTACTGCCTGATGGAACTATTACAGTAGATTGAGTTGAGCTTAAAGTTCCCGATGAATAATAGCTGGTGCTGTAATTCGAAGGAGATAAAGAAGTAACCCATGAACTTGATGATCCTATGCTAGGCACTGGAGAAGTCAGTTCAATAGTAAAGGCAACACCATTTAATGTTCCTGTTGTTGCACTTGTCCAAATAGCCCCTGTTAAAGCTGAAGATGCAGATGAGTTCAATAATGCATTTTGAACGTAGGCAGTTGTTGCAATTTGGGTGGTATTCGTGCCTGTAACTGCTGTAGGTGCTAAAGGAGTACCAGTAAAGGTCGGAGAAGCCAAAGCTGCCTTTGAATCTAATGCCGTCTGCGTAGCAGTTGAAATTGGCTTCGCAGCATCCGTCGTATTATCTACTAAACCTAAACCTACCATGTCTTTTGTGATACCTGAAACGGTTCCCGTAAACGTAGGCGACGCTATCGGCGCCTTTAAATTCAGCGCAGTAACATTTGCTTTTAACGTTAACGCATTATTTAAATCGCTGGTGCTTGCTTTCAAATCTAATGCGGTCTGCGTAGCGGCTGAAATAGGCTTCGCAGCATCCGTCGTATTGTCCACTAAATCTAAACCTACCATGCCTTTTGTAATACCTGAAACGGTTCCTGTAAACGTAGGCGACGCTATAGGTGCTTTTAAATTCAAAGCCGTCTGCGTTGCTGTTGAAATTGGCTTCGCCGCATCCGTCGTATTATCTACTGAACCAAGTCCTACCATGTTTTTTGAAATCCCCAAAACAGTTCCTGTAAAGGAGGGAGAATTTATCGGTGCATAATTAGTTTCTAATAAGGCAGCTTTTCTAGCTAACATATTGGTATCCACAGTTATCGCCATGTGAGCCGCTAATGCTGCTGCAGTAGCCTTCAAATCCAAAGCCACTTGAGTAGCAGCAGAAATCGGTTTAGCCGCATCCGGTGTATTATCAACGTTTCCTAAACCAAGATTCGTTCTAGCCGCCGCCGCATCCGTAGCACCCGTTCCACCTTTCGTCACTGAAATCGTCCCATCAATATTATTCGCGTTTACTCCATTGGCATAATACGCAAATGGAACATTCTGTAATCTGGTCGTTCCCATCGACGCAAAACTTGTTCCTCCCGCTGGGTCCATCTCTACCTTTAAGAACTTAGGTGATGCTTTCCAGTCTACTGCTGCAAAACTAGAGACGTTGACTTCGCCTACCACTACGGCAAAGATGCCTTGTGCGTTTGTGGTGACTTCTTTCGTCTCTGTGTATTCTACTGCGCCTGTTTCAGTCGTTTTTAGGATACTGAATTTCAGGTTAATCTTTTGATTAGCTAGCACAGCACCAGTGGAATTTCTGGCAACACCTTGGAAGTTTAGACCACCTGTTTGTGCGAATGCACTTTGGCAAAATAAGGCGATAAGGGATAGAAGTAGGATGATTTTTTTCATTACTGAATCTTGATAAATTTGAATACGGCTGACTTAGTATCTGCGTCCATGGACTGATACATTAAGCGAATAAAATAGATGCCCTCGTTGAAGGAGGAAACGTTAAACTCTTTCTCAAAGTAGTTGATATAATAGCTTTTGGGGTCTATGCTCATCACCCTTCCGTTCACATCCACTACATGGAACTCGATGAAACCTGGGCGATTTAAAAGCCCTTTAATGCGAAGATTCGTGGAAGCTGGATTAGGGGAAACGGTTATACTTTCTCCCTCGGTAAAGCTTAAATCAACTAAGCCCGTTACTAAGGGCGTAAATGACTGCAATACCCCAGTGCTTAATGAAGAGTTATCGGAAAATTTAAATAAGGCAACAGAGGCTGATTCGCCAATGCTATAGTCTAAGGAAAAGCCGGAAACCGTGGAATAGCTTCCTCCCACGTTTA
>JBIILT010000284.1:0-3307 GCA_044338355.1 Aquirufa sp. | reverse complement strand
TCTTTGAACTATGATTTCAGCAATGACTTCTCTGTGACTTATCGTTTAGGTCTAGATACGTATTCTGAATTACAAGAGCTCTTATACAATAAAGGGGGTGCTACGGCTAACTTAGCAACTAAAAACGGTTATTATAGAACAATTAACATTAATAACACGATTTGGAATCAAGACTTAATTTTGAATTGGAAGAAGGATTTTTCTGACAAATTTAGCATGACTGCTTTATTAGGAGGAAACTCGCGTTTTGATTCTTATGCCCAGTCTGGTGTTGCTTCTCAAGGCCAATTGGCTTTTGGGTTGTTCAGACACTCTAACTTCGCTACCTCTTCTAGTAATGATGCCTATTCAGGTGGTACTATGAACTATGGCGTAGACGAGCGTAGATATGGTGTATACACTAACATTACATTAGACTATTCTGATTACTTGTTCTTGAACTTGTCTGCTCGTAATGACTGGACTTCTACTGTAGAAAAAGAAAATAGAAGTGTGTTGTATCCTGGTGGCTCTTTATCTTTCATCCCTACAACGGCATTTGATTGGAGTTCTTCTACATTGAAATACCTAAAGTTGAGATTTGGTTATGGTACTTCTGCGGGTTATCCTAGCCCATACAGTACACGTAACGTGTTAGCGCAGTCTGCTAGATCATTTGATGTGGGTGGAGCGGTAACTGCTACTCACTCTGTATCCAACACCTTGGGTAACCCTAACTTGAAGCCTGAGCTTCATGGTGAGGCAGAATTCGGTGTGGAAGGTGTTATGTTCAACAACAAGTTGAAATTTGACATCTCTATTTATGAGAAAAACACAACTAATTTGATTACGAATGCTCCGATTGACCCTGCAACTGGTTTTACTGGTACTGCAATCAACATTGGTCGTATCAGAACGCGTGGTGCTGAATTCCAAGCTACTGTAACACCGGTATCTACTGCAGGTGGTTTTGAGTGGAACTCAACTCTTAACTGGGCTACTTACAAGACTATCGTAATGGAATTAGGTGGTGGATTATCTGAGGTAGTAGTGGCTGGATTTACTGATTTAGGTAACTTCGCGGTTCCAGGTCAGCCTTTCAACATCATCAAGGGTATTGGTTTTGATAGAGATCCTGCTACAGGACAGCCTATCATCCTTTCTACTGGTGTACACAAGCCTACTAACGAGCCTGTTGTTTTAGGTGACCCTAATCCAGAATGGACTGGTTCATTCATCAATAGTTTCTCTTACAAAGGTTTTACCTTGAGCGCTATGATGGAATACCGTCACAAAGGTGTCGTAATGTCTAACACGGTAACGGCAACTTTAGCTCGTGGTGTAACCAAGGATCCAGTAGCTGATCGTGAAATGACTTTCATCATGCCTGGTGTAAGACAAAATGGTACTAATCCAGATGGAACGCCTATTTACATCAAAAACGATCGTCAAATTACCGCAGCTGATTATTTCTTCTCTGGATACCAGGGAGCTACAGATGAGCCTAACGTATTTGACGGATCTACGGTTCGTTTGAGAGAGATTTCTTTGGCATATAGCTTGCCTAATAAATTGATGTCTAAGACTCCATTCAAGAAAGCATCTTTTGCTTTGAGCGGTACTAACTTGTGGTTCCTTGCCCTTAACTTCCCACCAAACATGAACTTCGATACGGACGTATTGGGTACTGGTGTAGGTAACGGACTTGGATTTGATTTCGTAACTGGACCTAGCTCTCGTAGATTGGGTGGAACGTTGACTCTTACATTCTAACTCCAAACTAAAAATGATAATGAAAAGATTTATATATGGACTGACGATGATTGCCGGAATGGTATTCGCAACGTCATGTACGGAGAAACTGGATGAATTATTGGAAAACCCGAATGCAGTTAACGCAACTACTGCATCTCCTGATTTCCTTTTGAACAGTATCCAGCTTAACTACCAAAGTTTATGGTATGGTGTATCAGATCGTGGTGCACGTTTGACTCGTCAAATTAACCAAGGATCTGCTTTGTATGAAGCAGCTTATTCAGCTGGTTCTACTAATGGAACGTGGTCTAATGCTTATGCAAACATTCTAGCTGACGTCGAGTTTTTGTTGCCTTTGGCGCAGAAGTCGAATTTGCAACGCCATATGGGTATAGCTAAGACAATCAAGGCAATGGTCTTGATGGATCTAGTAGATACATATGGAAATGTTCCATTTACTGAAGCATTGAATGCGGCTAATTTCAACCCTAAGACAGATGATGGTGCTACTATCTATGCTGCGGCATTGAAATTGTTAGATGAAGCAGCTGTTCACTTTGCTGCAACTTCTTCAGGCGGAACACCGAACGATTACTTTTACGCTAGAAATTATACGCGTTGGGGTAAATTTGTTAATACTCTTAAGTTAAAGTATTACTTATACACGCGTTTGGTCAATGCAGATGCTTCTAAGACGGAGATCAATAAGTTGATTACAGCTAACGCACTTATCGGAACTGGCGATGATTTCGTTTTCCGTTTTGGTACTACTGCAGCGGATCCAGATTCTAGACATCCTAAGTTTGCGGGTCAGTATACTGCGGGTGGTGGTGACTACCAATCTACATTTTTCATGCACCATTTGACTGTGGAAAAAGGTTTTGATGATCCTCGCGTTCGTTACTACCTGTATCGTCAAGCATTGACGAATACGACTAACGTAGATGAGCAAGAGTGTATTTCTCAAATTGCACCTCCACATTATTTAGTAGGAGACTATTGCTATTGTAATCCTAAAGGTAATAAAGGATACTGGGGTCGCGATCACTTAGATCCAGACGGTATACCACCCGATGGATTAAAGCGTACGGCTTATGGTGCTTTCCCTGCTGGTGGTCGTTTTGACAACAGCTCAGGAGCTCCAGTTGCTAACCCTGCTTTAGGTATGCGAGGTGCAGGTATTCACCCAATCATGTTAGCTGCTTATGTTGACTTTATGTTAGCTGAAGCTGCCTTGACTCTTGGGACGACTGGTAATGCGAAAACTTTGATGCTATCAGGTGTTAAGAAGCAAATGGACTATGTTCGTGCTTTTGCTCTGGCAGGTGCTGAAGGTGCTACCATTTCTGCATTCGAATCTGCAACTATCTTTACGGGTAAAGTGACTAGTTATCAAAACTACATTGGTGCTCAGTTTGATGCGGGCTCTTCTAATGACGCTAAATTGGACGTTGTAGCTAGAGAGTATTGGTTGGCACTATATGGTAATGGTATGGAAGCTTATAACTTGTATAGAAGAACTGGTAAGCCATCTCGTATGCAACCTGGTTTAGAAGCGGTAACAGGAC
Organism: Aquirufa sp.; assembly: GCA_044338355.1. Lineage (GTDB taxonomy): Bacteria > Bacteroidota > Bacteroidia > Cytophagales > Spirosomataceae > Aquirufa. The sequence goes on along the minus strand of JBIILT010000284.1, from coordinate 5 downwards.
CTTTT
>JBIILT010000216.1:0-3338 GCA_044338355.1 Aquirufa sp. | reverse complement strand
ATCAAGGGTATGGGTGAGCTTCACTTAGAGATCATCATCGACCGTATGCGTCGTGAGTTCAAAGTAGAAGTGAATCAAGGTGCTCCTCAAGTAGCTTACAAAGAGTCTTTAACTAAGACAACAGAACACCGCGAGGTTTACAAGAAACAATCAGGTGGTCGTGGTAAGTTTGCTGATATCGTATTTGAAATCGGACCAAGAGAAGATGACAAACCAGGTTTAGAATTCGTTAACAATATCGTGGGTGGTGTAATTCCTCGTGAATTTATCCCTGCAGTTCAAAAAGGATTCGAAGAAGCAATGAAAAATGGTGCTTTGGCTGGATATCCAATGGATTCTATGAAAGTGCGTTTATTCCACGGTTCTTTCCACGATGTCGATTCAGATTCATTATCATTTGAATTAGCAGCCCGTATGGGTTATAAAGAATCAGCGAAACAAGCGGGTGCCAAGTTAATGGAGCCTATCATGGCTGTTGACGTTGTTACTCCAGACGAATATACTGGACCTATCACAGGTGACTTAAACCGTCGTCGTGGTATCATGAAAGGTATGGATTCTCGTCAAGGCGCTGTAATCTTGAAGGCTGATGTACCTCTTTCTGAATTATTCGGTTACGTAACAGATTTACGTACGATGTCTTCAGGACGTGCAACTGCCTCATTAACATTCTCTCACTACGAATTTGTTCCTCAAAATCTTGCTGAGGAAGTAGTTAAGAAGGCAAAAGGATTATAATATTCTTTATAGATACAGAAAAGCCCGAGCGAATTGTTCGGGCTTTTTTTATGCCAAAACCTCTCATCCTTCCCACGCTCAATTCATCCTCCCCCGCTATCTTTTGTCGAAAAAGAAGAATTGTTTCCTAGAATGGATGTATTTTTGAACTCATTAATTTGATTGCTATGACTAAAATTATCGAGACCTACTCTATTTCTAAGCGCTACGTAATGGGCGAAGAAGTGATCGACGCCTTAAAAGACGTAACCATCTCTGTGAACAAGGGAGAATATGTCGCTTTCATGGGTCCTTCAGGTTCTGGTAAATCAACCTTAATGAATATCGTAGGCTGCTTAGATACGCCTTCTACGGGCAAATATATCTTGAATGGACAAGACGTATCTGAGATGTCAGAAAATGAATTAGCAGCGGTAAGAAACAAGGAAATTGGCTTTGTATTCCAAACCTTTAACCTTCTTCCTCGCCAATCTGCCTTAGAAAATGTAGCCTTGCCTTTGATCTATGCCGGCTATTCCAAAAAAGAACGTACAGAGATTGCCATGAAAACATTGAAAGGGGTTGGATTAGATAACCGCGCCTTACACAAGCCGAACGAACTTTCAGGGGGCCAAAGACAGCGTGTGGCCGTAGCCCGTGCTCTTGTTAATGATCCATCTATCCTATTAGCGGATGAGCCTACAGGTAATTTAGATACCAAAACTTCGTACGAGATCATGGATCTCTTTGATCAATTGCACAAAAAAGGCAATACCATCGTCATGGTTACCCACGAAGACGATATTGCCCAATATGCCCACCGAATCATTCGTTTGCGTGATGGCGTCGTAGAATCTGACACCATCAACAAGAACGTTAGAAAGGTAGAAAAAATCTAAAACTTAATGCGATCAGTTCCGTACGGTGCACGTTGTGCTCTACGTAACCACGTATTTGCTTCCGCATCATTTACAAATTGTTCCTTTTTAGGATCCCATTGCAATTTGCGCGGTATTTTCATCGCCACATGTGTAATCAAGCAAACCGTGCACGCGCGGTGCCCAATCTCAATAGGTGAAATCGGTTCTTTTCGCGTCTCGATACACTCTAGCCAGTTGCCGTGTTGGTCTGGAGAATTGTATAAGTGAAGCTCATTTTCTCCGATAACCGATTGCAATAGCTTAGGATCAGAAGCATCTAATGCTTTCGCTCTCACCTTAGAGGTAGGATCAGAAGACGTAACAGCGTAATCCCCACGAGAAACAAAAATCCATCCCTCCGTTCCCTCATATCTGATTCCGTTTTGATATCCTCCAGAGGTATACATGGTGATACCGTTTGCGTATTCTGCTTTGGACATAAAGTCCCCGTGCACATTCCATAATCCCGATTTAGGAAACTCAGCCACCGCCTCTACCGAGATCGGACCCGTGTATTCGGTATCCATACCCCAAGCAGCAGAGTCATAATGGTGCTGACCCCAACCTGTAATCATACCAGCGCCAAATTGCTCCATACGCAACCAACCCGGACGATCATAGCCCTTTTGTGGATGCACAGCGATTTCCGTGTAGGCCATTTCTGGAGTTGAACCTAACCACATATCGAAATTAAATCCTTTAGGTACCGGCATTGCTGGCGCTGGAGGTCCCGATGGATCGCCTGGTAATCCAATTTTTACGGTGTGCAATTTACCGATGCGTCCGTTACGTACTAATTCAGCCGCAATTCTAAACTGAGAGTTAGAGCGCTGTTGTGTTCCTACTTGAAGGATGCGACCTGTTTTCTTAATTACATTGGCTAATTGACGGCCTTCGTGAATCGTTAAGGAAGTAGGCTTTTGCAGGTATATATCTTTGCCGGCAAGTGCTGCTTCCATCGCTGGTTGTGCATGCCAAAAATCTGGCGTACTAATCATCACCGCATCAATGTCCTTATTCAAAAGCATCTCGCGGTAATCATCGTACATCTTGACATCAATGTAATTCGATTGACCGGTTTTCTTCGTGTAGTATTCCTCGACTAATTGTTTCGTCTCCTCGGTACGGTGGCGATCTAAATCACAAACCGCCATAATGCGCGCCTTCTCGTGCTTCCAGGTACCTGGTAAATCATGGGTTCGCGCGATGCGTCCACAGCCGATTTGGGCGATGTTGATTTTATTACTTGGGGCATCTTTACCGCCTAAAACGTTTGCAGGAACGATAGTAGGGAAACCGAATGTACCCACGGCTCCTAGTGCTAGATTATTGATAAATTTTCTCCTTTTCATGCTTTGATAGATATGTTGGTTGCATTTTTTTGTGCAATTAAAGCTAATTCAGTGGCTAAGAAACAGTGCGCTTGCGTCATCGCCGTTTCAGTCCTGTTCAAGATGTCATTCACAAGTAATTCTCCATGTGGAAGATTCACATCTTTGCAATCGACGTATAAAGTCTCTTTATTGGTGACCACATATAAATGGCTTCCTGTTCCATGTGGAGAGGCGATATCCGTATTTTTTCTCACTTCCATATAGCCATCTGTGCCTAGAATGGTCAGTCTGCCATCTCCCCAGGTATTTAAGCCATCGGGTGTAAACCAGTCCACTCGAATATAGCCAGAACCTTTATTGCTTCTGA
>JBIILT010000287.1:0-3338 GCA_044338355.1 Aquirufa sp. | reverse complement strand
GGTACTTCGGCAGTTTTGTATGGCGACTTAGTCAGTTTGTCTACCACAGGCACGGGGACAGCAAACGCTGAAAGAGGATTCATTTATACGAATCTGAGTATGACACCTACGCTGCAGGATAATAAAATAGCCGTAGGATCTGGATTAGGGGCATATAGTTATCTTTTGCAAAATTTAAAGCCTAATACGACCTATTATTTCATGGCCTATAGCTTGAACTCTAATAATTCCCCTTCTTTTGGGATGGTTCAATCTTTTAAGACAACGGATCTTAAGGTGCCTACCGCTACTAAAGTGGATGTGAGTAAACTAGGTTTAACTTCTGCGACCTTCACTTCCTCCATCAGCGATGATGGCGGCGCAGCTATTACAGAGCGTGGCTTCGTCTATGCAACAACGGCTAATCCTACTACTGCGAAGACTAAAGTTACATCAGGTTCGGGAAAAGGAGAATTTACCGCTACAGTCACAAACTTAGTTAAAGCGACTACGTATTACATTCGATCTTATGCGATAAACTCGAAAGGAACATCTTACGGAATAGAGAGCAGCTTTACGACGCCTAATAACTATGCTTTGACCACCACATTTACAGATGTGGCATCGAAGCCGTCGCCTTTACTAGTAGGTGCGAAATTAACTGGCGCAGGAACTTCGCCGGTGAAAGAATATGGTGTAATGTATGGTGTTTCCCAAAATCTAACTGCGGCAAACTCCACGAATGTGAATACCAATGCTCCAGGCACAGGATTCCATGCGGCGAATGAAGGAGGATATTTAACTCCATCATTGAATAACGCAAAAATCACTTCACCCGTTAAGACGGATGGATCTTTCGAAGTGATTATTCGTAATTTGTTTGGTGGTAGAGTGTATTATGCTCGTGCCTATGTTGTTTTAGAGAGTAATGAGGTGATTTATGGAAATATTGTGACGATTCCAGCTCGTACGTATGTGAGAGACCCTGCTGCCTTTGACTTTGCAAATGTATATTATAAGTCTGCTTATACCTTATTTGATATGCTGACAGACGAGGTGATTACACCTAATATTTCAGGAACGTTTGATATTTGGTATTCTTCGAACGAGGATCCGAAACCATATTCGAGGACTTTTACGAAAGCGCAATTGTCCACTTTCTTGTTCTACAAGTTCAAGAATAAAGAAAACTGCCAGAGATGGTGTGATCTGAAAACCGGTGTTATTAAACCATAAAAAAAGCTCCTTACATAAAAAAAGCCCCCTAAATCTAGGGGGCTTTTTTTTATACTCTTCTTTTTATCTTCTCTTAAAGTATTTTTTGATATTTAAGATATCGCCGATACTCTTTTTCTTCTTGTAATACGTAGGACTATTATCCTTCACTAAGCGGTATTTCAATACGATCTCGTGCGTTTGATTGGAGACCTGGTTGATTTCGGTAGTCGGCATCTCGTATAGGTAACCTAGGTAGATTTTGGGATTAAAATTAACCCCTAGGTTTGCGCTATAGCTATTCATGCTCCGGTAACCTAAACCAAATTCCACTAGCTTATTCATGGTCGCAGTTACGTTTACTTCCCACGAGTTAGGTACATCAGCTCCTAGGCGAATTAAGGCGCTAGGATTCAAGGAAATAGCCTCGTTTACGTCATATTTTCCGCCCACCATGGTATATAGCATGGTCACGTCTTTGTGCGTGCCTTCATAGATACCATAGTCATTCCAAATCATGCGGGGCTGAGATATACCAAAATACAAGGCATCGTTCTTTTTCGCAAAACGAAGTCCCCAACCAAAATTAGCCTTAATTCCAGTAGAGAAATTTTGGTTAAAGGAAGGGTCAGACATGTCTCTCAGACTTAATCCGGCAAAGTCCAAACTCAAGTTTGAAACACCGGCACGGATACCACCAGAGAAACCCCAGGTTTCATTTAATTTCACATGATAAGCGAAGTCTCCACTCACGTAGATGGACTTCACGGGACCCGCTTGGTCATAGAGTAGGGTAAAGCCTGTACCTTTTTGCTTAAAGGCCTTGAAATTACCAAAAACACCCACCGTCTTAGGGGCTCCCGCAATCTCCATCCATTGATTCCGGTGCATTAAACTCAATTCGGAATTTTCAACTGCACCGTTAAATGCTGGATTAATCACTTGAGGATAAGCCCGGAAAAGGGAGAATCCAGGATCCACTTGGGCAAAGGCCTGTTGACTAGTTACAAAAACGAGCAAGCAAAGGCTAAATATGCTGAATATTATGTTTGTCTTTTTCATGTCTATTGTCCTTTCAAGCGATTAATGTAAACGTAATTGGTAACCGTTGGTTTCTCACCAAAGAAATCTAAGATGTAATAATACGTCCCGTCAGGTAACAAGCCATCGCCTGCTAATAACCCTGTCCCTTGATTCGATTGACCACCCCAGCTATTGTCATAGTTGTCCATGACAAAGACCGTTTGTCCGTATCTATTTATGATCGTTAACCTGTTAGGTGGATTCCGTTTTAAATCGAGATCATAGAATAGCATCAAGGTTTCGTTTAATCCATCTCCATTAGGTGAAATACCTTGGTAAGGAGTTGGATTACAAACATCACTATCAATTCTATTATCGATGCCATCTTCATCACAATCAGGACGTATGGTCTCCCGCTCATCTCGATCCGTGATTCCATCACCATCCGAATCATCATCTAAGATATCTGGCGTTCCATCTTTGTCCGTATCTACCGGAACATTGATATTAGCACCTAATTCTTCCCAATCAAGATAAGAATCATTATCTAAGTCAGATAGGGAATCCACATCTATCTCGATGCGAATCTTTGTCTTCGCGATAATGTCACCTAATCTACCCGTAATCACGTAGGTCGAATCGCGACGCGGTAAGTACGGATTTCCTGAAATGATACCCGTTAAGGAGTCTAACACGATTCCTTTCGGAAGTGCAGGTGACACAGAGAAGCTAATTAACTTACCTACAATCGTCGGCTCCAGCGGGCTAATTTCTACCCCTTGCTTGAATCGATTAGGCGTGTTATACGTAATCGTAGGAGGTATCACCTCGATTTCTAAGCTATCCGTTGCGAATCCCACGCTATTCGTAGCTGTTACTACGAAGGTTGTTTTCGCTAAGGTATCTAACGGTGTTCCCGCTATCTCACCAGTGATCACATCAAATGTCATACCTCGCGGTAAATCTGGCACGATGCTGTAGCTCCTCACGAAACCATTCACCGTAGGTAGAATAGAAGGCACCACAGCCACACCTTGAATGAAGGTATGTGGACTAGGATAGCTCAAGGAATCTGGGCTGACTGGAAGTACGACTTCGAGCAATAAGGTATCTGAAACAGA
>JBIILT010000217.1:0-3338 GCA_044338355.1 Aquirufa sp. | reverse complement strand
ACGTTCACAGACAAGAAGTTTAATAAAGGCCAAATCATAGGCGGCTTAATCTTCGGTCTAGGATGGGCGCTGACTGGAGCTTGCCCAGGCCCTCTTTTTGCACAAGTGGGAACAGGAGCTTATGTCATATTAATTGTCGTTTTGAGCGCAACAGCTGGCACTTGGGTGTATGGCAAGTTTAGAGATCAATTGCCGCATTAGGAGATTAGAGAGAAGAGAGTATAGAGTAGAGATTATATTATTCTAAAATTAAAGCTAGCATCAGCGCAATCTGAATGCTAGCTTTTTTTTGGCCTAAACCTAACCGCGTAAAAAAAGGATGCCGAACCAATCGACACCCTATCTTTACTCTCTACTCTTTACTCTCTACTCTATAATCTCTTCTCTCCTATCTAAACGTATAATCCACCCCTGTAACCTGACTCAATAAAGTCTGAGGGCCATCTAAAATCTTAGCATCATGACGCATGGTAGGTGTAACCGGTGAGAATTTAGCCAAATATTCTTTCATCATACTATGAAGTGTATAGGCTGTATTCTTAGCCTCCTTCACCCCTCTCATGCGGCAAAGCATATCCTCTGGATCTCCATCACGTTCACAAGCACACAGCACGTAGGATTTCTCTAATTCTAAAGGGGCACCACCGATAATCACTTTTTGAACGCGCTGTCCTACTCGCTCAAATGCTTTAAACTCAACTTGCATGCCTTTGAAACGGATAAACCAACCTCCAAAACGCAAGGATGCATCTTGTGCAAATACGTTCTGTAATTCCTTTTCTAACCAATTCATGATTTGTTGGCCCGTTGCCTTCGCTGTCCGAATCGTGGAATCCACTGGAAGCATATCATACAGATATCCTTCCGTAATGGCAACTTTACCGTCCTTCCCTGGCACACGTGGTGGACAGAAACGGAATCCATTAGATAGAACCACATCAGCATTTACCTTCCATTTCAAGGCATCAACGATGAGTGTGTCAATCGTATTCTCCACCACAAAGTTGCGATACAGAGGAAGTGTACTATATCCTAATATTTTGTCAATTTCAGATTTAAAGGGTCCCTCTAATTCCTGAACTAAACTTAAAATCTCCTTTTTAGCAGGGTATTTAATTGGATCTACCTCAACTAATTCATACGTAGACCCTGTCACTTTACCATCTTTAACTTGAATATCTAATTTACCAATAAATGACCCGAAAGCACCTGGCTCCACAATCTTCGTATATTCTGCTTGAATCGGTTTGCGAACGCGTTCATGGGTATCTGCCCCAAAAATATAGTCAACTCCCTCGCAATGTGGATTATTTCCCAATGCAATTTGTTGAGATAGCCCCAAGTGTGATAAAATAATCACAAAATCACATTGCTCTTGCTCACGCAAAAGAGTCACATATTCCTGAAGGTTATCCTCTGGTTTGGTATAAATAATCCCCTTGCTATACATGGGAGATTGACGCAAGGGAACTAATGGATCCGTATATCCCAAAAATCCAATCTTAACGCCTAGTCGGTGCATGATTTGATAAGGCTGAAAAATCAACTCACCTTTCTTGCCCTCCCCTAAATCGTGGTACATATTGGCACAAATTTTGGGAGCTAAAAGTCCTCCTAATAATTTCTGCATGTTCTTCTTATAATACACAACTTCCCAGTTTCCGGGTAGGTATAAATCATAATTCATCGCATTCAACAAGGGTACGAAAGCCTGACCTGTTGTCTTAACGGAAAGCATCGAACCTTGAAACATGTCCCCTGTATCGAGTGTAATGGTATTCTCCGGATTAGCATGCTTCATGCGATCTAAAGCTGTAGCCATGTGCGCATAGCCACCTGCTTTACGGAAAACAAGTTCATCCTTTTCCCAAAACAGCTCATCATGCGCATGCAATTGACAATGCACATCCGTTGTTTGCAAAATGGTAATTTGACCGGTTGCCGGTTTTCCAGGGCTCGAAACTGTAGGAGTAGACTTTGCCTCAGAACCCGCAATGGGTGCTAAAGCGGCTACACTTGTCAATAACCCACCTTGTAAAAATTTTCTTCTAGAATTCATGGTTTAGCTTTTTGATTTCTTGTGTTTCTGGATCCACTCTTTGATAGGCTTATAAGGACCATATTTATGTTGTGACTCAGGGAAAGGATCAATATAAGGTCCAAATGGATGGTCAAATGGCTTACCCGAAATATCTGGCCAATCTTTTGATAAATCTTTTGATGGTCTAGGCATCGAGTTAACATAAGCGGCTAAATCCCAAGCCTCTTCATCACTCAATTGAGGCTTTTCATAGGATGCACCTAAAGGCATATTGTATTTTACATAACCTGCAAAGTTCGACATCCGGTAAAGACCCGCTCCGTGGTTATAGCTTTGAGCACCCCAGAGCGGAGGATAGGTATAGGACTTGCCTCCTTCTGCTAATACACCACTGCCATCTGCTTGATGGCAAGACTGGCATTTTGCGGCATATACTTCTGCTCCTTTCGCGGGATCAATGGCTCTTTTCAGCCCTTTCAACTTAAAAATACCTGAACCCTTGGGAGATTTCCCCTTAGCCACATCCGTTCCAAGCCATTTAATGTAGGCTAAAATCCCGCGCATTTCCTTACTATCAGCAAGTAAAGCTTGTCCATTCAGGCTGCGTTCGAAACAGTCATTCACCCGTTTTACTTGATCTTCAACCGCGCCAGAGCGAGCCCTAAACTTCGGATAAGTAGACTGAACGGCGAAATAGTTATTTCCCCAGGGCTGCGTGCCGGCATTTAGGTGGCAGTTTTGGCAATTCATTCCGTTAGAAATGGCTTTTACAGAACCTTTAGGACCTAAATATTCAGAGGTATGAGCAATCAACTCGCGACCGTAAACGACTAACTCTTTTTGCTCAGGAGCTAAATACATCATCCGCCAGTCAGATGGCGCGGTCCATACATGGGTGAAATTAGAATCTGGCTCAGCATATACCTGAGTGGAGTCAGTGGAGGCCCCTTTCTCATAGTCGTACGAATGAAAGACCAAGAAGAAAAAAAGCCCCACTAAAGCCACTAATATGGAATAGAGAAAAATGGAAAGGAAATTAGTTCCCGGTGTCGAAGAATTTGATGTAGCCATAATTAAAAATGTAAATGCGAATTTAGCCTTAATTCAACATCTCTACGTGACATTTATCACTCTGACCCTATAATATTTCATTTTTCCGCTAAAATCTCTCCATCGCAGAATTGATTATCGCATCAAATTCCGCTTGTGTAATGTAGACAGGGATATACGTACCATTCCAGTTTTTAATATTCTTATAAAAAGAGCGCATATGATTTCTACTACCCTTGTTTAAGAA
>JBIILT010000021.1:0-12315 GCA_044338355.1 Aquirufa sp. | reverse complement strand
CCTCTATAATTGGAAGGTTCAAAGGAGCGCACTTTTCATCGCAGGAATTTTAAGTATTTTATCGGCCTACGCGCTTACGCATTATTACTCGAGTCCATCCGAAAGCGATTATATATATGCTATCATTTATGGCACATTGTCGCCTCTATGGCTATTACCAGGTCCGCTACTTTACTTTTATTTTAGAAGTATTCTACAGCCAGAAAAGCGCACTTCTTTTTGGATAGATGCACTTCATTTTGTGCCCTTTGTTGTTCATCTAGTTAATATATTGCCCTATTTATTTACTTCTTTCGAGTATAAATTATACGTAGCGCACGCCATCCATCAGGATATAAATAATTTACAGCTGATTAATATTAATGCGCTTTATTCATTTAAATCTGCCTTTTTAAGTAGGCCTATTTCGTTGTTAATTTATTTGTTTTGGTGTCTCCTCTTATTCCTTCGACAGAAGAACACCGTCTTGAGGCGCACTCAGATCTGGTTGAATTGCTTTATTTTCAGTTTACTCATGACCTCATTAGTCTATCTTTATGTGGCTATAAAATTGTTTAGTCATTCTTTGGATGCCAAAACATTCGAATCCATTCCCATCTATTTTGCTTCCGGGATCGCCTACATTTTACTTCCCATTGCACTAATCTTATTTTTCCCAGAGGTACTCTATGGAATTAAAAAAGACCAAAATTCCGCTCCCCCCCCAAGAAAAAAGTGAGTTGAGCTCTGAGGAATTAGCTCCCTTAAAAGCGTTAGCTAACCGAATTACGGAATACCTGGAAAGAGAAAAAGCCTATTTAAATCCATCGTTTGAATTAACAGATTTGGCAAGGGCACTTGAAGTAAGTCCTAAACAGGTATCCTATGTTTGTAAACACTTGTTAAACAAGAAATTCACCGACCTACGAGCTCATTTGCGCGTGGAACATGCCAAAGAATTACTTAAAAAAGGACTAACCGAATCCATCACGATTGATGCCATCGGTGTAGACTCCGGATTTAAATCCCGGTCCACTTATTACGAGGCTTTCAAAACTGAGACAGGCATGACACCTAGTCAATATTTGGAAAATTTAGCTTAATTTTAGCTAAATGAAAAAGCTGTTCTATTTCTTACTTCTTTTTGCTTTTTTCCCAGCAAAATCTGAAGAACTAAGTCTTTCGTATACCGGCGAGGCATTAATTCATTATGCTAAACCTTATATCTATGTAGTGGAGAAGGATTATTACTACACGATCAAAATACCTGAAATGAAAAAATCAGGGCTTATTTATTTTGTTGAAAAAGATAGTACGATATTCAAGCTATACGCTCCTTCCACCTATACTTTATCGAAAATTAATACGACCGTCTACCTAAGTCAGGGCTTAGGGGGACTCGTGTATGAATTACGCGGAAATAAAATAGTCAGATTAGATAGATCGTTTATGCATAAAATGCAGATAAACGCGCAGAATTTTGAGTATGATAATCGGATTTTTAGATTTGGCGGATATGGATTTTGGTCAGTCAGAAATTTCTTCACTTATTTTGATTTAAATACCAAAGAATGGGAAGCTTATTCCCCCGTTCAAGGCGAATTGCCGCCAGGTTTATTTGATGTAAATCAATATAAAAATGGAGATGACATCACCTATTTTAATGGTATAAGTTTAAACCCATATGACCATTTAAAGCTTGAACAAAATTCAGGGATTTGGCATTTTAACTTAAGAAGCAAAACCTGGGATTATAGGGGGAAAGCGTTCCGGTTTTTTGGGAATAATAATCATAATTTTCAGCACGAAAATTACTATTACGCATTCACAGATGACGGTAAAATTATCCGCATAAATTTTCAAGATGACACCTATGAAATGTTTACAAATGAAGCTCTTACTTCTAAAATTTCTTCTAATTTTAAACCATTTATAGAAGGAAACAACATTTACTATTTTGTAGCTACTCACTCGACATTTTCCTTCGATTTAATGTCCATTCCCATCACAAGTTTCCTGGGCCAGCCCCTACAAAAAGGAGACTTCATAGAGACCAATTATTGGATGCTGTATGGTCAAAAAGCAATTACCGCCATCGCGTTCATAGCTATTGCATTAATAGCACTTTATTTCTTAAAAAATAGAAAGGTCAAAGCGAACCACATTACCGATAAAGACGGCCTCTTTTATTTAGGGAAAGCGGCCATTAATTTTGATGAAGTTGAATTAAAAGTGCTGACTCATTTATTAAAAAATAACGACGTCCCTAACTCTGAATTGTTGACATTAGTGGAACAAAAGGGGGTGCATTTTTCGCACAATATTCGGGTGAAAAATGATGTCTTAAATCAAATCAATTTGAAACTTAAAGCGATTCTCCAGGTCGATACAAATTTCATTATTTTCAAAAAATCAGATACTGATTCCCGCCTGAAAGTTTATCGCTTAAACAAGCAGTATTTTAAGTTAAGTAAGGAATTTTTGAACGAATAAATATGATCCAAATCTTTGTAACCGGCGGGACTTTTGACAAAGAATACAACGAACTAAATGGCGCGCTCTTTTTCAAAGACACACACCTACCTGAGATGCTCGAAAAAGGACGCAGCAGGCTCGCGGTTTCCATCGATACTTTGCTCATGAAAGACAGTTTAGAGTTTAACGACGTAGACCGTCAACTGATTTCATTTGCTTGTGCATCCGCCTCCTCTAATCGCATTTTAATTACGCATGGGACAGATACGATGGTTCAAACGGCACAGTATTTAGCCGCCCAAAATTTGCCTAAAACTATCGTCCTCACGGGTGCCATGATCCCCTATAAATTTGGCAGCTCGGATGGGATGTTTAATCTGGGAAGCGCTTTGGCATTCCTCCAAATTCTCGAGCCCGGAGTCTACATTTCGATGAATGGAAAGATTTTTGCGACGAATAACGTCCGCAAAAACCTAGAGAAGGGTGAATTCGAAACAATAAATTAATACCTTGCGAATACACTAATGTAGTTAACCCATGAAAAACAAAATCATTATCGGATTAATCGTCGTATTAATCGCCATCCAATTCGTTCCTACAGAGAAGAATCTATCGAACGATAACACCTACGCCATCGAGACAAAATACGAAGTTCCTGGTGACGTTAAAGTGCTTTTAGAGAATGCGTGTAACGATTGCCACTCGAATAAATCCACTTATCCTTGGTACAGTTCGGTGCAACCGGTAGGCTTTTGGCTAGATCACCACGTAGAAGACGGGAAAAAGCATTTGAATTTTGCTTCCTTTACGAAGCTGCCGATTGCCGTTCAGAACCACAAATTAGAAGAGGTAATAGAACAAGTGGAAGAAGGCGAAATGCCGATGCCGTCTTATACCTATCTAGGTTTACATAGTAATGCCAAATTAACGGAAGCAGATCGCGCTAAAATCGTTGCTTGGGCAAAGTCCTCAATGGCTATGTTAAAGGCTACCTATCCGGCAGATAGTTTGAAGATGAAGCCAAGGAAGAAGAGTTAGTAACGCTTCGCGCAGTCGCTAGTCGCCTGCGGCTTAGTCGACTTCGTCTTAGTCGCGGCGTAGCCGCTTAGTCATCGCTTCGCGATTTAGTCGCCTACGGCTCCTAAACACACTATTGTGTGAAATAAAAGACAAAGTACTAAAGTCGATTTTCAGGTGTTGATAGAAGTTGTCAATACGCGAAAATCGACTTTTTTATTCATTGAAAATTATAAGTTTACTTATAGTAAACTTTTGTACCTTGCAATGTGTTTAACATAATAGCCCGAAAAATCCTTCTTGATTATTGCAAAAAGTACCCGGAGGCGAGAAATGGACTACTGGGCTGGTATCATGAATTAGAGAAATCAAATTTTAAGAACTTGAATGAATTGAAGTCAAACTATGCAGATGCAAGTATCATAGGAGATAATCGAATTATATTTAATATTCTTGGAAACAAATACCGACTAATCGTTAGAGTTATATTTAATTATAAAGCCATTCAAATTAAATGGTTTGGCACCCATTCTGAATATAATAAAGTAGATGCGCTAACAGTCCAAAACAAAAAATAATATGGAACTGAAATTGATAAAATCAGAAACAGAATATCAGGCTTGCTTAGATTGGCTAGACCAAAAATTTAATGAAAATCATTCCGCAGGTAGTCCTACCGGCGAAAAAATTCAAGTCGTATTATTGCTTGTCAAACAATACGAAGACTTGCATTATCCAATTCCCACGCCAGATCCAATAGAGGCAATAAAGCTAAAAATGGCAGAAAAAGGCTTACGTAATAAAGACTTTGTGGGGAAAATTGGATCTAAAGGATACGTTTCAGCGATAATTAATAGACACAAACCTTTAACGCTAGAGACCATTAAAGTATTTAAAAAGGAACTCGATATTCCAGCAGAGGTATTTTTCTAGTCGCTAATTTACTAATGAAAAAAGTCGATTTTCAGGTGTTGACAGATATTGTCAATACGCGAAAATCGACTTTATAGTTTTAAGAAAATCCGAATCCTGCGGACTAAGTCACCTAGTGACGACTAAGACGAAGTCGACTAAGCGGCACCGCAGCGACTTAGGCGCAAAGCGCCGAGTCGACTAGTCGCGCAGCGACGCCTTCATATCTATCACAAACCGATACTTCACATCCGACTTGATGACACGCTCATACGCCTCGTTCACGTCTTTCATGTCGATCATTTCGACATCAGAAAGGATGTTGTGTGCTGCGCAGTAGTCTAGCATTTCTTGTGTTTCTTCGATGCCGCCGATCATGGATCCGATGATGGAACGTCTTTTGGAAATCAACGTAGCCGCATAAACTTGAGCAGCTTCTGGAGGAATTCCGACTAAAAGCATCTTGCCTTCCACTTTTAATAATCCCAAAAACTTATTCAAATCATGTGACGCCGCCACCGTGTTCAAAATAAAGTCGAACGAACCTTTCAATGATTCCATTGTGGCTGGATCAGTCGAAAGGGCGAAGTGGTGTGCGCCTAAGGCTTTGGCATCCTGCTCCTTCGATGGTGAGGTGCTTAACATCGTCACTTCCGCGCCAAAAGAAGCGGCAAATTTAACCGCCATATGGCCTAAACCACCTAGACCTAAAACCGCCACTTTATGCCCTTTTCCTACGCCTGCATAACGCAAAGGGGAATAAGTCGTGATACCCGCGCAAAGAAGAGGAGCAACGCGCTCGAGTTCTTTCGTGAATGGAATGTGCAACGTATAGGCCTCGTCGATCACATAAGTCGATGAATATCCGCCAAAAGTCTGCGTCACCCCATCCCTATAATACCCATTATACGTAGGTGTCATCTCCTCGTCGCAGTATTGCTCCTGCCCTTTTTTACAAGATGGACACTCGCGGCAAGAGTCTACAAAAACACCCACGCCAGCCAGGTCACCTACTTTAAATTTCGTTACTTCAGCTCCTACTTCTGTAATTGTTCCCACGATTTCGTGGCCTGGAACAATCGGATAAACCGAAGGGCCCCACTCGGAACGCACCATGTGTATATCTGAGTGGCAAACGCCACAGTAAAGAATGTCGATTTTTACGTCTTTTGGCCCTACATCACGTCTCTCAAAATCAATCGGTACCACCGGTGCCTGCGGATTCACCGCCCCATATCCATGTACTTTTATCATAGTTTTGTTTTTATTAGAAGGTAAATTTACTCGTTTAATACTCACATTTGTATCATGATTTAACTTTAGAGTTACAAAATTGTTTTAAGCACATTTGATCAAAAACCTTCAAGGTACTCAGGCCACTTTTGGACTATTGACACTTTCTGTCAAGATTCAAAGTGCAAAGAGCAAAGTTCAAAGAGCAGAATGCGCGCGCTGCAAACATTTCAGGAATGCATAAAAACGAGACAGGAGCCTCTTTTTATGCCGTATCTCTACTCTTTGCTCTCTTATCTCTACTCTATTTTCGACTAAGCCGAAGGCGACTAAACGACAAAGTCGTGACTAAGGCGCAAAGCGCCGACTAAGCCACGAAGTGGCGCCGCGATTAAACAAAAAAACCCTTCAGCCATCGGCCAAAGGGTTTCTAAACTCCGTGTTCTAAATTATTTTTTTACTTCGAATTCTGCCAGATCAAAAAAGATCTCATCCGAATCCTCAAAGCGCGACCAGCGTTTATTTAATGAATCTATCGATTCTGCGTCACCCGAAAGTGCTATCTCCTCCCCCGTTTTCAAAAACAAATTCAAGGAAACTAATCCCTTATCCTCGCGAAGACTTAGCTCTCGAACACTCGCACGACTCACAAACTTAAAAGTGCAACCGTTATCCGTACAGTACTTTAATCGTATCGATTTCATCGTAAGAGAAAAATAACAATTAAACTTACAAAACCATAAAGTCAATCATTGTCAAAAATCTAGCAACAATCAGTTTTTGGACTAAATACTTATTTCCAAATCCGTACCTCTACCCGCCTGTTCAACTGCATTTTCTTATCCGACGTATTAGGGGCAATAGGCTCAAATTCCGACTTCCACTCGCCCGGTTTCAATCGTTTAGGATCAATACCGTTCTTAATTAAGTAACGCTTCACATTTTCCACGCGTCGCTTTGAAAGCGCTTCATTGTGTTCAATCGATGCACGAGCATCCGTGTGTCCGACCACTTTCAGGCGGACTTCAGGATGTTTTACAAGTAATCGTATAATGCGATTTAATCTCCATCTTGAGCCATCTCCTACGTGCGCTTTGTCCGTAGCGAAATACACATTCAGTTCGAATAAACTATCCGCCGGCATAGGCTCGACTACAACCACCGTATCCATCGGAGCCGCAACAGGGGCAACAGAAACAATAGCCTCAGCAGTAGCAACAGGAGCCGCCGGAACAGCAACCGAAGCTGCCGGAGCAACAGGCTCAACAACCGGAGCCGCAGCTACAACGACCACAGTATCGACCTTAGGCTCCTCTAAAGGACAGCCTTCATTCGAAGCCACCCCTTTCACAGTAGGGCACTTATCTTCTATATCCGCAATTCCGTCTTCATCTGTATCCATAGGGGGAAGCGGAGTCTCTGGAACCACTCGGCGAACCTTCTTCGGTTTCGCGCCCCATTCATATACAACCCCCAGTGTGGTGCTGAAAAAAGTACCGCGGCCATTTAAGGGATTCAACGTGCCTGAAACGATCATAGGAAACCCCACATTTACCATCCCGCGCAAGAACCATTGCTCTTTGATTTTATAATCTGTACCCAGACCGATGGCCCCAGCAAAATCCAAATCACTGTTCGTATCATTAAAGGAATTATCAGCTTGCATTTCGCCATGAAAACTCGCAAAAGGGCGGTAATTATGAGACGCTCTATCCACTAAATAATAGCGCATTCCTAGACCCGCACTTCCAAAAGCCTTCCCGTCTCCATTGACTCCAAAAAGGACCGTAGTAAAAACATCCGTGTTCTCTGCTGTTTCCCGCGCGTATTGAAAACCAAAGTGCGTGTAATTCACCAAAAAATCCCGTCGCGTAGCCACATTTTGTAACCACATATTCGAACCCCCCAGAAGGAAAGCGACGTTTTGGCGGGGGGATTTTTCGCTGTAGAAAAAGTCCTTCGTGGATTGATATGCCTTGTAAGAAAAAGAAGAGGAAAAGGTTTTGGCCTTCGTCCAATAGCCCTTCCAGTCCTGCGCATGGCCTGAAAAACTACAAAAAAACAAAAACAGATATAAATACTTTTTCATTATTTCACGCGATTTAAAATAGACAGGCGAATCGCAATTTCGTGTGTCTGGTTACTCACTTTACTCAAGCCAGAAATAGGCATCTCATAGATATAACCTAGGTAAATTTTAGGATTTGCTTGAACCCCAAAACGCATCCCAAAACTATCCTTATGGCGATACGCTAATCCCGCTTCAAATTTATCTTTCCAGCTAACCATCCCATTCACGTCCCAGCTTAAAGGCACATCCTGCGCCATTCTAGCCATAAATGAAGGAATCAAAGTCAGCTGTTCATTTAAGCGAACGCGTGTTCCGGCATTCACATACAGGTAGGTTACATCTTTATTAGCACCAGAAAATCCACCAAAATCATAGCTCAAAACACGCGGCTGCGATAGGCTGAAAAAGTGCCCATCCTTGTGCGCGAAACGAAGTCCCCAGCCTAAATTTGTTTTCAATCCAGACGATTTATTCGTGGCTAAAATGGGGTCATTGGGGTCCACCACCTGAATGCCTTCATAGTCTAAATAAACCGACGAGACCCCTAAACGAATACCCCCGTTCATATTCCAGGTATCATTCAAACGTACTTGATAAGCGCCATCCGCGGCAACAGTAGAAACACGCAAGGGGCCCGCTTGGTCTGCTAAAACCAAAAAGCCCAAACCTATTCTAGGTTTGTAGACCATATTAGCCGTCAAAGCTAGGGTCCGCGGAGCTCCTTGAATCCCGATCCACTGCTGACGATCCATCACCACAATTTCTGCCTTGTTACCTGTTTCCAAAGTTCCAGCATACGCCGGTGAAGAGATGATGGGATTAATACGGTACATCGAATACATCGTTTCGATCTGCGCGAAAGAGCGCAAACTAAACAGCATAATCACAAGAAGTATATAACTCTTTTTCATTATTTCGAAGATCTATCTATGTACACATAATTGCTTAAGCTTGGTCTCGAACCGAAGAAATCAAGGACATAGTAATACGTTCCGTCCGGCAACTGACTATCTGAAGCTAGAGCGGAGAAAGCATTGTCCGTTTGACCTGACCAGTTGTTTTGATAATTGCCTGTCGAGTACACGATGTTACCCCAACGGTTGTAAATCGTCAAGCGGTTTTCAATGTTCAAGCCCACCAAACCGCGGAAAATCAAGGTATCATTTTTACCATCGCCATTCGGTGTTATCGCTTGTGGCGCGATCATCTCTGGCACTGGCAATACCGTGATATGCAGGGTTGCTTTCGCACATAATCCATCTGCGCTGCAAACCGAGTAAATAATGTCAACCGGACCGACAAAGCCTGCCGCAGGCGTGAATGTATACTCCCCTGAAGGACTAAGGGTGAAGGTGCCTTTAGAAGGATCCACGTTTGTAATCGCCGTTGCGCTTAACGCGCTGCCCGTCGAGCTCTTATCGTTTCCTAAGACGTTTCCACCTACTTGGCCACCTTTTGAAATCACAAAGTCGTCGGAAGCTGATAGGTTCTTACCCGTTGCTAGACCCACGGTATAATATACTTTCGCCGTCTTGCAATAAGCCGGCTGGCTATTATCACAAATCGTGTAGGTTAATATGTCCACCCCTACAAATCCAGGCTTAGGCGTATAGGTAATCGTTCCGTCCGCATTGACTTTCGCCGTACCATTAATTGGATCTTTTACGATTGCCAAAGTACTAATCACTAATACCTTCCCGTCATTCGTTGCCTGGTCATTTGCTAATACATTTGTCGTAACCGTCGCTCCCGCCGCAACAGATACAATATCCGGATTAACCACCGGTGCATTTGTTTGCGCATATGGGTCTGATACAGAAATGACGAGGGCAACTGTAGGACAATTCGTAGTTTGACCTTTGGCACAAACAGGAACCAGATATTCGTAAGTACCAGGAATGCTGGAATCAAACGAATAAGTACCATTCGGGTTCATCACTAGATTCGCTCCTATAATCGGATCTGGTTGACCATAAGTAGAGCCAGCTGCCACCACATCATTCGTAGCCACATTGCCTTCTACTATCAGCCCTACGAGCGTCGCATTAAAGTCAGGAATTAATACCGGCGGCGGATTCACCACTAAGTGAAGCGTCGCTTTCGAGCACACATTGCTCGCAGAACATACCGTGTAAACTACATCCACCGGACCAGAGAAGCCTGGCGCTGGAGTGAAGGTATACGATCCATCTGGATTAAATACGAGCGTTCCTTCGGTTGCCGTAGGGCCGCTTGTGAGCGTAGCCGTTAAGCTTTCGCCTGCCGTATTTCCGTCGTTTACTAACACCGATCCCGTTACCGCAGATCCTGCTGGCGTGCTGTTATAATCATCCGTCGCGAAGGTCTTCGCTGGCTCCGTTGCTGGTTGAATCGTGTACACTACTTTCGCCGTCGAGCAAAGCGCCGGTGTCGAATTATCACATATGCGATACGTGATTTCATCTACGCCCGTAAAGCCTGCTTTAGGCGTGTAGGTAATCGTTCCATCCGCGTTCACCACAGCAGTTCCGTTCGCCCCGTTCGTTACAATCGTAAGACTTGCTGGATTCAGGCTCGTGCCCGCATTAGCTGCTTTATCATTCGCTAAGACTTTCGTCGTTACAGATGCGCCGGCATTTACCGTAGCCACGTCTGTATTCGCTACCGGACTATTGCTAGCTTTTAGCGGATCAGATACCGTGATCACGAGAGGCACGGTAGGGCAGTTGCTAGTTACGCCTGTAGGACAAACCGGAACCAGATACGTGTAAACTCCCGGAATCGTTGCTGTAAAGCTGTAGCTTCCATTCGCATTCACGGTGATCGTCGCACCCGTTTGTTGCGCTGGCTGACCATAAGTCGCACCCGCAGCATCATTTGTCGACACATTGCCGCTCACCGGAACATTGATGTTCGTTGCATCGATGTCTGGGTTTGTGGTAGGTGCGGTATAAGGTACAGTCGGATCTGTTACAGTTATTGCCAAAGTTTGGGTTGGACAACTACTCGTCTGACCAGGTGCACATACTGCAATGGTGTACGTATAAGTTCCTGCAGCTGTGGCCGTAAAGCTGTACGTTCCGTCCGGATTTACCGTAATTGTTGCACCTGTTTGTTGCGCTGGTTGACCGTAAGTAGATCCCGCTGGAATTACATCGTTCGTTGCTACATTTCCAGTTAACGGGGTGTTTTTAGTCGTTGCTGCGGTGTCATCTGTCACTTGCGGTGCCGTTACCGTTATCACTAACGTTTGCGTAGGACAGTTGCTCGTCTGACCCGGGGCACAGGTTGGAATTGTGTACGTGTAAGTTCCCGCTTCTGTGGCCGTGAAGCTATACGTTCCGTCTGGATTTACGGTGATCGTTGCGCCAGTTTGCTGCGCCGGTTGACCGAAGGTCGTGCCCGCTGGGTTCGTATCGTTTGTTGCGATGTTTCCGGTTTTAGCTACGTTCGCAAACGCAGTAGCCACATCATCCACTGGACCTGGAGCCGTTACCGTTATCACTAACGTCTGCGTAGGACAGTTGCTTGTCTGACCTGGAGCACAGGTTGGAATCGTGTAGGTATACGTTCCTGCTGCTGTGGCCGTGAAGCTATATGTTCCGTCTGGATTTACGGTGATAGTTGCGCCGGTTAAAGGAGCTGGTTGACCAAAGGTAGTGCCCGCTGGGTTCGTATCGTTTGTTGCGATGTTGCCCGTTTTAGCGACGTTCGCAAACGCCGTTGCTGTGTCGTTTACTGGCGTAGGCTCCGTCACCGTAATTACTAAAGTCTGCGTAGGACAGTTGCTCGTCTGACCTGGTGCACACGTTGGAATTGTGTACGTATAAGTTCCCGCAGCAGTGGCCGTGAAGCTATACGTTCCGTCCGGATTTACGGTGATCGTTGCGCCCGTTTGTTGCGCTGGTTGACCGAAGGTAGTGCCCGCTGGGTTACTATCATTCGTAGAAACATTTCCTGTTTTAGGAACATTCGCAAACGCGGTAGCCGTATCGTCTACTGGGCCTGGAGCCGTTACCGTTATCACCAAAGTCTGCGTAGGACAGTTGCTCGTCTGACCAGGTGCACACGTTGGGATTGTATAGGTATACGTTCCTGCTTGTGTGGCCGTGAAGCTATACGTTCCGTCTGGATTTACGGTGATCGTTGCGCCTGTAACAGGAGCTGGCTGACCGAATGTAGTGCCCGCTGGGTTGCTGTCATTCGTAGAAACATTTCCTGTTTTAGGAACATTAGCGAACGCCGTCGCCGTATCGTCTACTGGACCTGGAGCCGTCACCGTTATCACTAAAGTCTGCGTAGGACAGTTGCTCGTCTGACCAGGTGCACACGTTGGAATTGTATAGGTATACGTTCCTGCTGCAGTTGCTGTGAAGCTATACGTTCCGTCTGGATTTACGGTGATCGTTGCGCCTGTAACAGGAGCTGGCTGACCGAAGGTCGTGCCCGCTGGGTTACTATCGTTCGTCGAAACATTTCCGGTTTTAGGAACATTCGCAAACGCCGTTGCCGTATCGTCTACTGGACCTGGAGCCGTTACCGTTATCACCAAAGTCTGCGTAGGACAGTTGCTCGTCTGACCAGGTGCACACGTTGGAATTGTGTACGTGTAGGTTCCAGCAACTGTCGCTGTGAACGTGTAAGTACCA
>JBIILT010000215.1:0-3375 GCA_044338355.1 Aquirufa sp. | reverse complement strand
ACATTGAAAATAATCGCTGAGTTGAACACCTGAATCTAACATCGTCGTCCATTGTGTAGGCACGAAAGAGGCGAGGTGAATATCGGTAGGAGGGATTTGGCTTAAAGGGTTTTGGCAGGGTTCAACTAAAATCAACGCTAAATCGTGTACCAATGCCCGAACCAATACCATCGCCCCAGCAATATAAGTAGGAGGCAAAGACAATAAGGCTACATCTGCTTTTGCTAATTTCAACCAATCCCCTGTCAACTGAGCAGATAAATACAATCGCTCTCGAGAGATCACTATGGGCTTAGGTTCGCCCGTAGAGCCCGAAGTATGAAAGGTGAATTCCGTTTGACCTGCACGCCAAGCTTGACAAAAATCAAAGACTTGCCGCTCAAATTCTGTTTCAGCGACAGGTAAATCCAAGAAAAGCGAAGTCAGATGAAGCATATAATTAGAGAAACTTTCCAAAATTAACCAAACATTCTCTAATTTCGTAGGTTATTAAAGGTACACCCTTTACCAAGTATCATTTATGTCAGAAGAAGCTTTTTTTAATCCCATTAATCCTGATAAAGTAGCCGAAAATCCTGGTTTACTTCCTTATGCCCATACGGCAGGTGGAGCAGTTATTAAACCGGATGATATGGGTAAGGTAAAAGGGCGTTCTATGCTTGCGATGCGCCAGCAGACTGATCGCCAAATGAACCAATTGTACGAACAAATGGAGGTTTTGGCACGTCAAGCCAAATTATTATCAGAACGAAAAGAAATTTCAGAACGAATCTACGATGCGGCTATGGGTTTCGAACCCATCATTAGTGAAACGTATTATTTATACGAAAAAGAGAACGGAGCAGATTTACTTTCCTTAGTAGCACCAGAAGAATGGGGCCGCTCTTTTAAATATAGTCGTTTTTTAGCCAAAGTAACTTTATTAGCTGACCATACGTGGGAGGTAGAATACAACGAATCAAACTAGTAAATATATGATTTCATCTTTCCCTTGGGAAACCATTAAAACCTACGAGGATATCTTGTTTCAATTCTATAATGGAATTGCAAAAATCTCCATTAACAGACCTCACAAGCATAACGCCTTTACTCCATTAACCGTACAGGAAATGTCCGAGGCAATGGAATTAGCCCGTCAAGATCCACGAGTTGGGGTTGTTATTTTAACGGGTGAAGGCGGAAAAGCTTTTTGCTCCGGAGGAGATCAAAGTGTTCGCGGAGATGGGGGTTATGTAGGGAAAGACACCGTACCACGTTTAAATGTATTGGACTTACAACGCCAAATCCGAACCATTCCTAAGCCAGTAGTAGCGATGGTTGCTGGCTGGGCCATCGGTGGTGGACATGTCTTACATGTTATATGTGATTTATCAATAGCTGCCGAAAATGCCCGTTTTGGCCAAACTGGTCCTAATGTAGGATCCTTTGATGGAGGTTTTGGTGCCTCTTATTTAGCACGTGTTGTAGGCCAGAAAAAAGCACGAGAAATTTGGTTCCTTTGTGATCAATATGATGCTTCAGAAGCTCTTCAAATGGGATTAGTTAATAAAGTAGTGCCTTTAGAAGATCTTGAAAAGACAACAGTAGCTTGGTGCGAAAAGATCTTAGAAAAAAGTCCTTTGGCATTACGTATGTTGAAATCCGCTTTCAATGCAGAATTAGATGGTCAGGCAGGTATTCAAGAATTAGCAGGAAATGCGACACTCTTGTATTATTTGTCAGATGAGGCCAAAGAAGGCAAGAATGCTTTCCTTGAGAAACGTAAACCCGATTTTTCTAAATTCCCTAAATTCCCCTAACGATGAATTATTGGTTAGTAAAATCTGAGCCATTCAAATATTCTTGGGATGATTTCGTTAAAGAGGGGAGATCTGTTTGGGACGGTGTACGAAATTACCAAGCTCGGAACAATATGATGGCGATGAAAAAAGGGGATTGGGTCTTCTTTTATCATTCCAACGAGGGGATGGAGGTTGTAGGTTTAGCGGAAGTACAAAGAGAATATTTTCCCGATCCTACTACAGAGGATACGCGTTGGGTAGTTGTAGAACTAATTCCAGTGAAAAAATTTGCTAAAACGGTCACTTTGAAGTCGATGAAAGCGGATGATCGCTTATCAGGTTTGGCTTTAATTAAGCAATCGCGTTTATCCGTAACTCCAGTCGCAAAAGCAGAATTCGATATTATTTTAAGCCTAGCTGAATAAAATATGAAATCAATCCGCCTTTTCCTCGTATTAATCCTATGTAGTTTTATCTCCTCTGCTCAACAAATGAAGAGAATTGAAATTATTGCTGGATCAAATCAATTGGAAACTTTCTCTATTCCACTAGGAGAAAAAGGAGTGATTGTATTGAACCACGTTGGCAAATCCGAGTTTGTTATCAGAAAATTCGATAAAGAATTAGAACAAGTCTGGACAAATCAAGGAAGCGTGGATGCAAATCTTGATTATGTGACACATTGTTACGATGGAAAATTTTTGAATTTGTTATTTAGCCGCTATAAAAGCAATAATTATTACATTGTTCGGGTGAATCCTCAGGATGGTAAAATAGAAAAATTTCAAATTTTCTCCGTGGAAAAAATGGAAATTTCAAATTTTAAGGCGCTAAACGAATCCTTGTTTATTGGTGGAGTTGTAAATAATGGTCCAGTTATTTTATTTACGAATTTAAGCGAGAAAATTACCCGTATTCTTCCGGTAGTGGTCAATGGGGATGCAGAAATCCAATCTATGGATTTAGATACGGTGCAGCAACAAATTAATGTAGTTTATTCCGTGGGAAAAAAGGCGAAAAACTATCAGTTGATTTTAAAGTCTTTTGATGAAGACGGGAATCAATTAGGTCAAATCACCATGAATCCGAAGGTAGAATACGCTCAAATGAATGCAAAATCAACACAATTAAATGATTCGCTTCAAGTTGTGGTAGGCACATACGGTCATAAAAACACTATAGGATCTGGAAGAGGTCCTAGTTCACAAGGCATCTATTTTTCTTCTTATTTAGATGGTGAACCTCAAGAAGAAAAATTCCACAGTTTTACGCAATTCAATAATTTTTTCAATTTCTTAGGAGAAAAACAGAAAAGTAAACAAGAGAAAAAGATTAAAACCAAAGAAGATAAAGGCGAAGAGCTTCGATTAGATTATCGCTTATTAATGCACGAAATAATAAAAAAGGGAGACCATTACATCGTCGTAGCCGAAGCATTTTATCCAGATTACAAGTATGCTAATTTTTCGCCTTGGGGTGGTGCTGGAGCTATGTTAGGAGGGGGAGCATTTTCACCATGGAATATGCTTTATAATCCCTACAGATGGGGATATGGTAATTATGGTTTAAATTCTCCATTCTCTAGCTATTATAG
>JBIILT010000214.1:0-3379 GCA_044338355.1 Aquirufa sp. | reverse complement strand
CATGATACTCAATCACCTATGTATAATAAAAAAACACAAGGTGATATGGCCTGCGGTAAGGGCCCGGTTATTTGCTACGGTCCTGCGGTACAAAATAATGTTCGAGATTTCATTATTGATGTGGCAGAAGAAAATAAGATAGATTTTCAAAGACAAGCCGTATCTCGTTCAACTGGAACGGACACTGATTCTTTTGCGTATGCAACGGAAGGCGTTGCTTCGGCGCTAATCAGCTTGCCTTTGAAGTATATGCACACCACGGTAGAAACGATCGCTAAAGACGATATGAATGCGGTGATCGACCTTATTTATCAGTGCTTGTTGAAGGTGAAGGGTGGGGAGGATTGGCGCTATTTTAATTAGTCGCTAGTCACTAGTCACTAGTCGATAGTCACTAGTCGATAGTCGATAGTCACTAGTTGATAGTCAACAAATAATTTATTTATTATACTAAATTGATTATGATTTGACTAGCGACTAGTGACTAGCGACTAATTTATCTTTAAATACCTCCCAAAGAACTCATACGTCCTCAGCATCTGATCAATACGCTGGCGATTGTTACCTGAACGCGTTAATTCATGTGTTCCTCCCGGATGGCGAACATATTCCACGTCACGGCCTAATACTTTTAAGCTTTTGTATAGCATTTCACTTTGGATGACACCAGTACGTAAATCATTCTCGCCATGGAAAATTAAAAGCGGGGTTTTGATATTTTGCACATAAGTATAAGGTGATTCGCGTTCTAAAATTGCTTTTGTCGCTTTTTCCCATGGATAGCCACCAAAATAATTTGGCACTAAACGCCAGGCATTTCCTTCTCCCATAAAGGTTGAAAGCTCATAAACACCTCTTTGCGAGCAGGCTACTTTAAATCGATTGGTATGTCCAACAATCCAAGTAACAAGATATCCCGCATAGGACCCACCTGTCACAGCTAATTGTGTCGTATCTGCCCAGCCTTCGGCAATAGTTAGATCTAATGCTTTCATTACATCCGCAGTAGGACCAGCACCCCAATCTTTCAC
This sequence comes from Aquirufa sp., assembly GCA_044338355.1. Classification (GTDB taxonomy): domain Bacteria; phylum Bacteroidota; class Bacteroidia; order Cytophagales; family Spirosomataceae; genus Aquirufa. Next base: position 2,348 of record JBIILT010000214.1, on the reverse strand, counting down.
ATTAGCCGCTAAGAATTCCGAACCATAACCACCTGAGCCGCGAGGATTTGCATATACAACCCCCATTCCTTTTGCGGCATAATACTGAAATTCATGCCACATACTTGCCTCTCCAGTTCCCCACATAGCAGAAGGACCACCGTGAATCTCTAATACAACTGGATATTTCTTTCCAGCTTCAAAATCAGTTGGTTTCATTACCCAATAATCCACTTTTAAACCTTTTGAATTAGTAAACGTATGTTTAGTAGGACGAACAATACTTTTCAAAGCTAACCAGCCTGAATTTAGAGAAGTGAAGGTTCTTACGGAATCAGCCATTTGCTGGTAGATTTCGGACGGATTCTCAATGCTTGTTTTGGCATAAATGAATCCCGAGTTTGTGACATCAAATCCCAAAATCCCTGAGCTATTATCTGTTATTTGCTTCACCTGTTTAGTGGCTATGTCAAATGAATAAAGGGGAGCTCCTCCCTGATTTTGAGCCGTAAAATACAGCTTAGTCTCATCGGATGACCACTTAACTTGTGTAATAACCCTATCAAGTGGGACCTTAATAATAGACCCAGGATTTGACACGGAAATAATTTGCAAAGATCCATTTTGCACGCCTGTCGACTTTGTCTCTTGAAAGGCTAACCATTTTTCTGAAGGTGATAAAGATAGATTAGACATGCGATGACCCACTTTTTGGTAAATCACGTTAGAACCTAATCCAATATAAGAATCCAACACCTTGTCAGGATGTGCCAGTGAATCAGCTGGAATAACAGCAAACATACCATTAGAAGCCATTTCCACATCTGACCAACGTGTGAAAGGGTTATTCAATAAAACGGTTTTACCAGATAAATTGGTTTTAAAATAGGCTGGTAACGAAATCTCAGAAGTGGTGGTACTCTCTTCTTGGAAATTTAACCGATTGATAACCTTCGCTTTTTTGTCCACCTCATTCTGTGTTAAATAAGCGCGTACTTCGTCGATACTTCCGTTAGGATTTGCCTTAGATTTCTTCGAAATACCATTTAGCATTGGTTTTTCCAAAGTCCAAGATGGTACTAAACCTTTCTTGTTATAAACGGAATCCATTAAAAATTGGCTAACAGTAAAGGAGGATTGGAAATAAATTTCCTGACCAGAAGTAGACCAAACCGGATTGGAAACACCGAAAGGTAAATTTGTAATCGACTGAGGCTCCCCTCCTGCTAAATCCAATACATAAACCTGGGATTTGGCACCCATATCTCTAGAAAAGGCAATTTTACTTCCATCAGGACTCCAAGTGGGAGATGAAATAGAATTCTTACCTGAAGTTAAGGCTCTCGATTCACCTGTTTGAAGGTTACCTAGATACAAATGTGTCTGGTAAACAAAATCATTCTTCTTTTCTGAATCATCTACAATCGATGTAACAGTATAAATAAATTGATTTCCTTTAGGAGATAGAATAGGTTTTCCAGCTGTTTTGATCTTTAATAGATCTGTGACTTGAATTTTCTCTTTAGGGCTTTGGGCAAATAAAGAAAAAGTGAGGAGTGTTAACAAAAGGTGTTTCATAGTTGAAAAATCTGGTCATAAAAAATGCTCAGCATCCAAGGACACCGAGCATAAAAATACAAGTTAAATCTATTAAATCAATTTCAAGATTTCTTCTCCAATCGCATTGGTTCCTAGAATCATTGATTTTTCAGTAGAAGCATCAGCGATATCTCCTGTGCGGAAACCTTTCTTTAATACTTGATCTACGGCATTAATAACTACCTCGGATTCTGCTTTCATACCGAAAGAAATATCTAATAATAGCGCTACTGAAAGCACAGAAGCCATCGGATTAGCTAAACCCTTACCCGTAATGTCATGCGCAGAACCATGGATAGGCTCATAAACACCCGTTCCATCACCGACAGAGGCTGAAGCTAACATTCCCATCGAACCAGCAATTTGAGAGGCCTCATCCGTTAAGATATCTCCAAATAAATTCGCTGTCACCACTACGTCAAAACGTTTCGGATCTTTAATCAATAACATAGCTGTCGTATCCACAAACTGGTATTCCACCGTAACGTCTGTATATTCCAAAGCAAGCTTCTGAATCTCTTCTCGCCATAAACGAGATGACTCTAATACGTTCGCCTTATCGACAGATACTAAATGCTTCTTGCGCGTACGCGCTGCTTCGAAAGCTTTGCGACCAATACGCTCTACTTCAAACCGGCTGTATTCAGCCACGTCATAAGCCGTATCACCATTATTTTTACGTCCTTTCTCACCAAAATAAATATCCCCCGTTAATTCACGAAAGAACAATATGTCTGCTCCTCTTAAAATCTCTTCCTTAATACTAGAAG
>JBIILT010000213.1:0-3384 GCA_044338355.1 Aquirufa sp. | reverse complement strand
ATTAATTCCAAGCAAGACGTTAGCGACAATAATCCAATTCCAAGACGGCGCCCACATCAATAAAAAGGGAATGGGAATCGCAAACAACCAGCCGTAAATCAATAAACAACGTCTTCCTACTGCATTCGCAAAATGACCGGCAAAATAATTGGTCCCGGCTTTGACAATTCCAAAAACAATAATAAACGAAAAAATCGCCGTGTGTGAGGCAATTTGAAACTCTTCTGAAGCCAAACGAGGCAATATCGATCTTTCTAAACCGACCATGCCTCCCACGAATGCGTTGACTAACACCAATAAACTAAACTGTTGCCAGTTTTCTTTCAAGCCTAATTTGACCTCCATATCATTGCTTTTACGCAACAAAGTTGATCATTAGGCCACTAACACTACTTAACAAATGTTAAATTAGGATTTCTTCGCGCGAATGCGACTTAAACTCACTTGGGTGATCCCCAAATAGGAGGCAATGTATTTTAATGGAGCGCGCTTCAACACCTCTGGTTGCTCTTTTTCTAATAAATGGTAACGCTCCTCTGCCGTATGAAACTGCAAATTTTCTATCCGCTGAATCGTTTCCACATAGGCCCTTTCAAATAAGCGCGCGAAAAGCCGCTCAATATCCCGATGCTCCTCATAGAGTGAGGTTAATTTAGTTGTATCAATTGCCCAAAGCTCCGAATCCTCCAACACCTGAATTCCTTTTTGACTAGGTTTTCCAGCAAATAAACTCTCCGCACGTGCAATCAGACTTAATTCACCATAAAAGCCCTCCGTCACATCCAAACCCTCTTTTTCATAATAGATCCTAGCCATTCCTTTTTTTAGGAAGTAAAGCGTTTTGCAGGTTTGGCCTATTGACTGAAGATGTTGATTACGTGCAATACTGGTAGGCTGACAAATAGCTTCAAGGGCCTCTTGAGAGCTTTCGCTCAAGGGAGATAGGGACAAGAAGTAGTTGATTAGTGGGAGCATGGTAGTACGGAACTCAAAGTTCAAAGAGCAAAGTTCAAAGAATTTATTTCAAACATTTCAAAAAGTATCGCCAAAGGCGATTCCGACTCTGAACTTTGAACTTTGGTCTTTGAAATTTATTTTTTCACCGCTTCAAAACCAATCGACACCGAATTCACGCAATAACGCAATCCTGTATCCGTAGGACCGTCGTCAAATACGTGACCTAAGTGGCCTCCACATTTTGCACAGGTGATTTCGACACGACGCATGCCTAGGGTGTTATCGACGGTTTCTTTAATGACACCTGCTTTTAGTTCCTTGTCAAAACTCGGCCAGCCACAATGTGAATCAAACTTCGATTCTGAGCTAAAAAGAGGAGCGCCGCAACCTCTGCAGGTATACATTCCCTTTTCGTTGTGCATTAAGAATTTACCTGTGTATGGGCGTTCTGTACCTTTTTGACGTAAAATATAATATTCGTCTTCTGTTAACTTAGCCTTCCATTCGGCCTCTGTTTTAGGCAAATTTTCCATCGTCTTCGTTGCTGTAGTTGCTATCGTTTGTTTTGGTTGTTGTCCACAAGCCTGCAGACTCACTAACATCAATACTAATCCTAGAATCTTTTTCATGTGATTTTCATTTATAGTATAACGCAAGTTAGGGGAAAAAGGTTTACACGCCTACGGCGCAGTCACTAGTCGCTAGTCGCTAGTCGGTAGTCACTAGTCTAGGGAAAACATTCACCACTTACCATTCACCATTTACCATCCTTCTCCTCTCTCTACTCTCCTCTCTCTAATCTGAATACCGCGGATCCACCCGCCACGCTAACTTCCTTAATTGTTGTACCCGTAGCGTACGATGGCCAAAATCATCCATCGACACCCCTTGCATCCAATAAATTCCACTGCCACGGAAGGAATAGTTTTTTAGATCGGATGGAAAATGAACGGTATCGAAAAACTCGCCTTGTAAGTCGACGAAATAGCCGAAATACATGCGTTCTCCCTGCTTCGTTCGTGTGGATTTGAGGGTGACGAGGTAGCCGATGATATCGCCTTTGGGCAAAACTAAATCCGCGTTCAATAAGGTCTCTGGTAATTCCTCCAGCAGTAAAAAGGGCGAGCAGAGGGGAAAGCCTAGTATTTCCCATTGATCGAAGGCATCCTCCGCCGAATCGTGAATTAAAGCCGGCAACACACCCATTTCTGGGGAGAAATCATCGAACATTTCCATAGCCACTATTGTGGATATTTTTCCTTGGAAACGGGCGTGTGCCTCCCACAACAGTGGTTTCTTCTCATGTCCTAAATTCCGAAAGGCCCCGATTCGAATCAGTAAAATAGATTGCTCTAAACCAATCGAAACCCGGTGCGCAAAATCCTCCCAAGAGCGGAAAGGGCCGGACTGCCTCCGCGCCTCTAGCATTTCCTGAATCACACGCTTCTCTAGGCCTTTAATATGTACCCAGCCTAGGTAAATTCGTTTGCCTTCAATTCGGGTTAGGTATTCGCTCTCATTAATCTCCGGTGCCTCTATTTGTGCGCCACAGCGGCGCGCCTCGTGCACATAAAACTCGGTTCGATAGAATCCCCCAAAATTATTGATCACCGCCACCATAAATTCGAGTGGGTAATAGGTCTTCAAGTAGAGGCTTTGGTAGCTTTCTACGGCGAAAGAAGCGGAATGTGCCTTCGAAAAGGAATAGCCCGAAAAGCTTTCCATCTGCCTCCACACCTCCCGAGAAACGGCTTCAGGATAGCCTTTCTCGGCACAATTCGCGAAGAAAGCCTCCCTGATTCGATCAAATTCAGCTCTGGAGCGGTATTTGCCCGACATCCCGCGGCGCAGGACATCGGCCTCCGCTAAGGTCAGACCGGCGAAATAATGCGCCACTTTGATCACATCTTCTTGGTAGACCATTACTCCATAGGTTTCCTTCATCAACTCCCCCATCAGCGGATGCACGGGTTCATACGAATCCGGAGAATGAAAGCGCTCGATATAGGCCTTCATCATCCCAGAGGAGGATACGCCGGGACGAATGATGGACGAAGCGGCGACTAGGGTGATGTAATCCTGACAGCGCAGCTTCTTTAAAAGCGAACGCATCGCGGGGGATTCGATGTAGAAGCAGCCCATCGTTTCGTGGCGCATGAGCTGTTTGCGCACGCCCTCGTCCTTCATGAATTCTTGCACGCGGTGAATGTCGACATCTTGGCCACGGTTTGCGCGGATGATGTCGACGGCTTCTTTGATGTGCCCGAGGCCTCTTTGGGACAAAATATCAAACTTCGCAAAGCCGATTTCCTCGGCCACGTACATGTCGAACTGGCAGATGGGAAAACCTTTGGGCATTCCCTCTAAGGCTGTATAAGCGGACAAAGGCGCATCTGAAATCAAGATGCCACCCGCGTGAATACTCAG
>JBIILT010000034.1:0-9989 GCA_044338355.1 Aquirufa sp. | reverse complement strand
CGGAAAGGTGGATCTGACACGTCCTCCATAGGAGCTAAAAGCAATGGAAATGAGCCTAGCTCGATGTTACCTATCTTTACCATTCTGATTAAAAATTCCGTAAATTTACGAGCATTATGGTAGATAACAATTTTCAAGGCCCCGAACGTTACCTCGGTTTGCTGTCTAAGATTCTAATATTATTCGGATTTTTCCTTTTAGGAGGCTTCATCGGCCAATTTATCGGTTTATTATCCGTCGTTTTAATTGTGGGATTTCCCACGCAGGATGTAAATCAATTCCAAAAATTGGTTTTGGATTTTATGGCTCATCCCCAAAACTACGACGGAGCCTTCCGCGCCATGATGGCGATGCAGTGGTTTTCGGCTCTTTTTACTTTTGTTGCCAGTTCATGGGCCTATTTGCGTTGGTCAGAAAAGCGCGATTTAAATTCCCTTTCCACTAATCCTAGACCAGATTACCGCATCTTTTTATGGTCAATCATCACGATTTTAGTGGGCATGCCGTTGCTAGAATATATTATTCAATGGAACCAATCCTTAGTTTTGCCTGCCGGATTTGAGGAGACAGAGAAATGGATGCGTGCTTCAGAGACCCAGTTAGGTGAATTGACAAAGTTTTTAGTCAATTTCCAAAGTCCAGCAGATTTTGCCATTGGTTTAGCGGTCATTGCAGGATTAGCGGCTTTAGGGGAGGAATTGTTTTTTAGAGGCGTACTGCAGAATTTGTTTGAACGTTATGTGGGCAATCACCATGTGGCTATTTGGGCTTCAGCAGCGATATTTAGCTTTATTCATTTTCAGTTTTTTGGCTTTTTCCCACGTTTATTGTTAGGAGCGTTTTTTGGCTATTTATATGTTTGGAACAGAAATATTTGGATTCCCATCATTGCTCACTTCTTTAATAATGGGTGGGCGCTGACGATGCAATATTTATATCAGCAGAAACAAATTGCGGTTGACCCGGAGAAATTAGGGGAAATTACCCCTTGGTGGTCTGTGGTGATTTCTTTGGCTTTAGTCGTGTTTTATATTCGTCGACTTCATAGCTTTCAATTAGAAAAATAAAGATTATGGGCTTAAGAGAGATGTCTAATTTGCAACAACGCGTGATCGCAGCGATCATTGCAGTGCCGTTTTTGCTTTTCTGTGTACTGTTTAGTGATTATACTTTTTTGATTTTTTTCTTATTGATCGGCGCAGCGGCACAACTCGAATTTTATAAGTTAGTCGGAAGCATTAGTGACAATTTACCCTTGACATTTTACGGTACTTTCTGCGGAGTCGTACTGCATTTATTAACCTTTTTTATTGAAAAAGGGGAGATCGCTTATTCTAACTACTATATCCTTTCGCCCTTATTAGCCTTAATCTTCTTTATTAAGTTGTACAATGCGAAAGATGAGAAGCCCTTCAAAAACATCGCTTATACTTTCTTAGGAATCATTTATGTCGCGCTTCCGTTCGCTTTATTTACGGTTTTGGCGTTCTTGAAGAAAGAAACCTATGATCCTCAAATTATCTTAGGTTGTCTTTTTTTATTGTGGTCCAGTGATTCAGGAGCCTATTTTGCAGGTACGAAATTTGGTAAAACGAAATTATTTGAACGTGTTTCTCCTAAGAAATCGTGGGAAGGAAGTGTAGGAGGTTTAGTCGCTGCGATGATTGTGGCCTATGTCTTATCAATCTATTATACGAATTACGAGTCTTGGCAATGGTTTGGAATCGGAATCATAATCGTGGTGGCAGGTACCTACGGTGATTTAGTGGAATCATTATTCAAACGAAGTATAAATATCAAAGACTCCGCTGATACGATTCCGGGTCATGGAGGTTTTTTAGATCGCTTTGATGGACTTTTGTTATCGATTCCATTCATTATCACTTTCTTAAAATTATTTCCAAACACAAAGCTTTAACAGGCTTTAACAGCATCGGATTCATTTTTTGTTTAATTTCGGCTTTATGAAAAAACGATTGGCTGTTCGTGTTTTAGGTATACTTGCTTTCAGCTTGCTATCCCTAGCTGCCTTCTCTCAGGGGCAGGATAAAACAGTGTTATTTCAGGGTCGTGTGGTGGCATCGAGTAATGCGGAGTTCCTACCTTTGGCCTATATCTTTAATCCTCAAGCAGGCCGAGGAGCATTAAGTGACAACTTCGGCCAAGTAGATATGTATGTTTTCCCTGGGGATAGTCTTGTTATTTCTTACATCGGATATCAAAAGAAATACTACATTGTGCCGCGTAATACCGAGTTAGTGCATCAGGTAATCATTCCGATGGAGGAGATGACAACGATGTTACGTGAGGTTAAAGTTTTCCCACATTCGAGTGAGGATGAGTTTAAACAAGCTTTCTTAGCCATGGAATTACGCGATGCGAAACAGCGCGATAATGCCCGAGAAAACCTGGAACAATCCAAATTAAATGTCTATGCCTTGCAGGCAGGAATGGGAACATCCTCGAATTTTAGAAATTTCTCGGATATGATGATTTCATCTCAGGCCAATAAAAATTTCTTCAGCAGTCCTATGTTAGCTTTGACAAATCCATTCGCTTGGATTAGTTTCATTCAATCAGTCAAGAATGGTGATTTGAAACGAAAAGACTATAAAAAAGCCTACGAGTTGCTTCCTAAAGAAAACATTAATCGACAAATGTTTTTAAGAAACTTGAAATCCAATTAAGGCTAGCATTCTACCCGTTACTCCTTTTTCAATTCTGTGAGAGAAAAAATCTGCATTGTTTTCTACGGTGCAAGCTGAATCGATTTGTATTTGTTCAATTCCGAGTGATTGTAATTGTGCGGCGTTGGCCGCTTTCAAATCGACATGCCATTTTGGGCCTTTACGTGTTTTGAATTCCTGAGAAAACTGTGCTGCTACTTCTTCCCCCACTTCGAAATGAGGATAACTAATGCAAGGACCTATATAGGCGAGAATATCAGCTGGATTAGATCCTCGGTTCTCAATCATACGAATAGCCGTTTTATGGACAATTTGAGCAACAGTTCCTTTCCATCCTGCGTGAATCGCAGCACAAATGCGGGTCACTGGATCTGCTAACAAGATGGGGGTGCAATCGGCGATTCCTACGCCGGCAAAAACACCTGGCTGAACGGAAACCAGGGCATCGAAGCCAGATTGGTATCCAGCTCTGCCTGTTACCCATATTTTATCACCATGCACCTGATAAGAACGGGCTAAATCAGTAGGTGAAATACCTAAGTCAGTGCAGAATAGAGCAAGATTTTGTTCGATAACCTCTGATGAATCATCGGTGTGAATGCCCAGATTTAAAGAGGAATAGGGAGCTTCACTTAAGCCACCGTGGCGGGTGCTAACACCCGCCACGAGGCCTGGAATAGATTGAAATATACTTGGTATTACGACACGATTACGCGTCATAACTTAAACCATATTGCTTTAAAACTTCATCAGGAACACCATTCCATTGGTTAGGCGTATTTCCTTTGTAGTCTAGATCAGCGATGCCAATTTTAGATGTGTAGAATCCAGTCGCCGTCAAATTGCGCATCAAAGTGAAGAAAGATTCTCCCTGAGATAAGTGCTTAGGTGTTTTACCTGGATAAGCAATGTCATCCACGATGTTGATGCGCTGTGCCGAAGTTAATTCGGTGAATTTTTTAGAAAAACGCTTGTTTGATTCCACATCCAACCAACGTAATCCACCACGCATCGGCGTCTTGAATTCTGGTTTATCCTTCACGATGAACTCAATGAAAGCGGTTACGCCGGATTGTGAGGCGCTTCCTGATTTCTTATCCGCTGGGATGATAATATCGGAAAGCACTGTAATCGTGGCTAATTCGTGCGCGTTCAAGAATACTTCAGCTTTTAGCGCAGCTTCTTGCTCTGCCTCATCTTGCGTGCGGCCATTCGGTCTTTTGACCGGAACTTTACCCAAATTTAAATTCTCAATCGCTTTTTCATCTGGATTGAAAACGGCTAAGCCCAGTGAACTTAAGCCCATATTTTTTAAATAGTCTCTTCTTTTCATCTTACAGGTTGCCTTTTTTGCGTTGATCAATAATGTATTCGGATGTACGTAAGGATAGGGCCAAAATCGTCCAAGTAGCATTTTTATCTCCTTGGGATACGAATGGTGCCGCATCGGCTACGAACAAGTTCTTTACGTCGTGCGCTTGGCAATTCGAATTAAGTACGGATGTCTTTTTATCATTACCCATACGAGCTGTACCTACTTCGTGAATGATACGACCTGGATCTGCTAAACCGTAATTGCTATCTGCACCCGGTTTTTTGCCCAAAGCCTCACCACCCATCGAGTGAATGATTTCTTCGAACGTATCTTGCATGTGTTTAGCCTGCTTTACTTCGTAATCGCTCCATTTATAATGGAAACGTAGTACCGGAATACCATATTTGTCCACTACGCTAGGATCGATTTCACAGTAATTATCTTCGCGTGGAACTGGTTCCCCACGACCTGCAAAACCTACATAAGCTCCATAGAAACGACGATAATCTTCTTTCAAGGTAGCTCCGTATCCACCGGCCGCTTTCTTAATACCATCACGGTTGAAATTCTCGCGCCCATTTAGGCCTTCGATGCCCCAGCCGAAACCGTAATTAGGCATTCCCATGCCTCCACCGTATTCGATGTGGTAACCACGAGGGAAGTCTAATTTTGCGTTATCTAACCACCAAGGAGTGTATACGTGCATACCACCCACACCATCTTCATTGTACCGCTTGCGATTAAATAGAGATGGAATGATAGCTGAACGAGAAGCTCCCGTAGAATCATTAATGTATTTTCCTACCACTCCACTTGAATTAGCGATACCATTCGGGAAGCGAGAACTTTTTGAATTCAATAATAAACGGGCTGTTTCGCCAGCAGAGGCAGCTAAAACGACGATTTTTCCTTTAACTGAATATTCCATCATCGTTCCAGTATGTACATAGGACACACCCGTTGCTAAACCAGTAATTGGATCGGTCATTACTTCACGCGCCATAGCGAAGGGAAGTAAGGTTGTATTACCCGTTTGGACAGCTGGTTTCACTAATACAGAGGAGGACGAGAAGTCAGCATAAGCTGAACAACCACGGTTACACTGGCCACAATAGAAGCAAGCGCCACGTTCGTTATTGATTGGCTTCGTTAGCATCGACATACGCGACGGATAGGTCGGGATGCCTAAGGCCTTATTCGCCTTTTTAATCATTAATTCGTGTAAACGAGGCTTAGGAGGAGGTAAGAAATAGCCATCTGGATCATTTCTTAGGCCTTCATTTGTTCCAAAAACCCCAATCATTTTATCCACCTTGTCGTAATAAGGCTTCATATCGTCATATCCGATAGGCCAGTCATCGCCTAGACCATCGATACTTTTTCTTTTAAAATCATCTGGACCAAAACGCAGAGAGATACGTCCCCAGTGGTTCGTGCGGCCACCCACCATCCGGGAGCGGAACCAGTCGAACTTTGTTCCATCTTTGCGCGTATAAGGTTCGCCTTCGATATCCCACCCGCCATAAGCCGCATCGAAATCACCGAAATTACGCAGCGAACTGCTAGCACCTCTACGAAGTGATTCGTAAGGCCATTTCATTTGGGTCATATCTTTCGGATCAGCGGGGTCAAAAGGCTGCCCAGCTTCTAATATGCAAACTTTTGCTCCGGCTTTTGCTAAGGTATGAGCGGCCATGCCGCCACCTGCACCGGAACCAACAATCACTACATCGAAAACCTCTTGTTGAGATTTAATGTAAATAGAAGAGTTAATCATTTTGTTAATCTAGTTTAGAGAAAACAAAAATAGAAAATTTGGTTTATTTTTGTCGTAAATAGATTAGAAATATTTGGCACGGAAAGCAGACAACGGAGAGGAGCCATTGAAAAAGGGGGAAACCCCCCTTTCAAGGCAGTTTAATCAGATCAAGGCAAAATACCCTGGGGCCATTTTATTGTTCCGGGTAGGGGATTTTTACGAGACCTTTGGCCAAGATGCAGTGAAAGCCTCTAAAATTTTGGGGATCGTCTTGACGCGTCGCAATAATGGGAACGCGGATGCTGAATTAGCGGGTTTTCCACATCATTCCTTGGATACCTATTTGCCTAAATTAGTGCGTGCTGGTGAGCGCGTGGCTATTTGTGATCAATTAGAAGATCCAGCAACCGTGAAAGGGATTGTGAAGCGCGGTGTGACCGAATTAGTAACGCCGGGGGTTTCTTTTAACGACCAAGTATTAGATAATAAGCGCAATAATTACGTGGCGGCGATTTCTATAGAGGAAAAGTCGTCCACCTATGGAATCGCTTTATTGGATATTTCGACTGGTGAATTTATGTGTTCTCAGGGGCCTTTGGCCTATATTCAGAAGTTAGTTCAAAGTTTCTTGCCGGCCGAAATTTTGTATCCTAAAAAGCACCGCACGGCATTTATTGATGCTTTTGGAGAACAATTTCACAGCTTTACCATGGAGGAGTGGATCTTTACCCACGAATTCACTTATCCGCTCTTAACACAACAATTTAAGACCAAAAATCTGAAGGGTTTTGGAATCGAAAATAGTCCACTCGGCATCATTTCTGCCGGGGTTATTTTACATTATTTAGCCGAAACAGAACACCGCTCCATCGGTCATATTTCTTCAATTCAGCGTATTGAGGAGGATAAATACGTGTGGTTGGATCGATTTACCATTCGCAATTTAGAGTTAATTCATCCCACGCAAGAGGGAGGAGTTCCTTTGATTGCTTTGATCGATCAAACCTTAACCGCCATGGGTGGTCGTTTACTTCGCAAATGGCTCGTTTTACCTTTAAAAGAGTTACAAACCATCGAGCAACGCCAAGAGGGAGTGTCGGGTTTACTCGCCTCTTCGAGTTTATTAGATCAGGTTTCTGAACTTTTAAAGCCCATTGGGGATGTGGAACGGATGATTTCCAAAGTCGCCGCAGGTCGCATCAATCCGCGCGAACTGAATGCCTTGAAGAAGGCATTACAACAGATTCCAGAGATTAAAACCTTGTTGTCAGCCTCTACATCGACAAGTCTTTCAGGTCTTGCGAACAGCCTTGATGCTTGCTCGGACTTAGTCGAAAAAATAGACACAATTTTGCGCGAAGATCCGCCCGTGTTAATGCACCAAGGAGGCATGATTAAAAGTGGATTTTTAGCTGAATTAGATGAGTTACACGGGCTTTCAAGTTCAGGTAAGAACTTCCTGGCTGACATCCAAAAACGCGAAATTGAACGCACAGGAATTACCTCCTTGAAGGTATCATACAATAAGGTTTTTGGCTATTATTTAGAAGTAACAAACGCACACAAAGACCGCGTGCCGCCCGAGTGGATTCGCAAGCAGACTTTGGTGAATGCGGAGCGTTATATCACGGAAGAATTAAAGGTGTATGAGGAAAAGATCCTTAGCGCTGAAGATAAAATATCCGTCATCGAATTCCGCCTATTCCAAGAATTGGTTCAAGATGCTTTAGGCTATATAACTCAGATTCAGCAAAATGCACTTGGGATAGCCACCCTAGATGTATTAGCATCGTTTGCATCTGTAGCCAAGAAGAACAACTATGTTCGTCCATCGTTGAACGAAACAGAAATCATTGATATCAAAGGTGGTCGCCATCCGGTAATCGAAAAACAGTTGCCCGCTGGGGAGAATTACGTGCCGAATGATATCTATTTAGATGACAAAACGCAGCAAATTATGATGATTACAGGTCCCAATATGGCCGGTAAATCGGCTTTATTGCGTCAAACAGCCTTGATTGTATTGCTTGCCCAAATGGGATCCTATGTTCCGGCAGAGTCCGCTAATTTGGGTTTAATGGACAAGGTTTTCACACGTGTAGGCGCTTCAGATAACTTGTCCAAAGGCGAATCTACCTTCATGGTAGAGATGACTGAAACGGCGGCGATTTTAAATAATTTATCGTCGCGTTCGCTTGTATTATTAGATGAAATTGGTCGTGGAACGTCGACTTATGACGGCGTTTCGATGGCTTGGGCGATTGCAGAACACTTGCACAATCACCCTTCTTATAAGGCCAAAACCTTATTTGCCACTCACTACCACGAATTAAACGAATTAACGCAGGACTTCCCGCGCATCCAAAACTTCCACGTCTCGGTAAAAGAAGTTGGGAATAAAATCATCTTCTTGCGCAAATTACTGCCAGGAGGAAGCGCACACAGTTTTGGAATTCACGTCGCTCAATTAGCTGGAATGCCCACCTCTCTCGTTTTGCGTGCACACGAAATTCTCCAAAATCTCGAGAAAGATCACGTGTTAGAAGATAACATTGATAAACTCAAAGAAATGCCAAAGGCAAACTACCAGATGTCACTTTTCGGTGCTGAAATTCCGGAAGGATTAAAGAAAATCGAGGAGCAATTAGGCGAATTAGATGTGAATTCTTTGTCGCCGATTGAGGCGTTGTTGAAGCTTAATGAGTTAAAGAGACTCTTATAGAATAGATAAGAGATAAGAGAGTATAGATAAGAGATTTGGATTTATTTATCTCTACTCTTTACTCTATAATCTCTAATCTGAATTGTATAGATAGGAGATAAGCGAGAGGAGATAAACCATCTCTACTCTTTACTCTATAATCTCTAATCTTAGTTCCTTACGTCAAGCCCCCAATTCAACTTACTCCTTAACGTCTGCAAGAAATCATCCCCTGGAATTTTGATCAATTTCGCAGAGAATGGCGCTTTTTTGACTTCAATTTTGAAGTGACTGTCGATGACTTTGGAGCGAGAATCAAGTGAGATAAGGAAGTTTTTACTTCTAGAACTTACTTCAAACGATAATACAGCAGAACTAGAAACGAGGAGCGGACGCACATTTAAATTGTGCGGGCTCATGGGTGCGATGATGAAAATATCGGAACTTGGAATGACTAAAGGACCGCCCACGGCTAGCGAATAACCAGTGGATCCAGTGGCAGTGGAAACAATCAAGCCGTCAGCCCAATAGGAGTTCAGATAATTGCCGTCGACGAATGCTTTAATAGTAATCATGGAAGATGTGTCAGTCTTCATAATACCTACCTCATTTAGGCCAAAACCTTTGCCATCAAAAAAGTCAATTTCTGATTCTACAGAAACTAAACTTCTATTTTCGATGCGGTAATTTCCTTGTAAAACGGTGTCTAATGCAGCACTGATTTCAGGAGGAGATAAAGTGGCTAAAAAGCCCAAACGACCTGTATTGATACCAAGTATAGGAATTTCTTTCGCACCTATTTGCGTTAAGGTTTCTAAGAGCGTCCCATCTCCGCCAATACTCCAAGCCATATCTGCAGACTCTAAACCTTTTTCAGTGGAATAACTAGGCACATCCGCTACCGAAAAATGGTGTTCTAGGAGGTGATTTTTAAAGAAATCGGAGAGGATGGGTTGGCAATTTTTGGCACAAATATCCACCCACATTTTTTCCATTAAGGGCTTGGTCTCGGCCGAAAAGGTTTTTCCGTGAATGGCTAATTTTACACTCATTATAAGTCGATAAAGCGCATTAAATGATCGAATCGATCTTGATCTACTTCTAATTGCTCCCCAAAAACAAAGGCTTTTTCAATGAAAATACCGTGTCTTTCTAGGTTGGAAATAAGCTTGCCAAAAGTCTCCGTTTGTACTTGTAACACAACATTTGGCTCTTGAAAAAAACTGCGCACTACGAAGCCATTTTCTTCTTCGATGATGCGAATAATTGTGCTCAAACTGTCGCGAGATGCTTGAAAAGGGATGCGGATAATACCGCCATTTTTATTTTCAACGCCTGAATTTAGCAGGAGGTTTCCTAGGGAATTTTTGGTCAAATAACCTCTAAACAATCCGTCTGTGTTCGTGATGGCTATCAGATCTAGGCTGGGTTCATCGAACCAAGGTAGGCTAGCTAATACATCCTCCTCCTCTTCCATCCGGAAGGTGGAAAAATGAGTCCTTAGGTCTGAAAGGGATTGTTCTGGCG
>JBIILT010000212.1:0-3417 GCA_044338355.1 Aquirufa sp. | reverse complement strand
CTCTATGCTCTATGCTCTATGCTCTATGCTCTAGTTGCTTTTAAAGGAGTAAAAATGCCTTTGGCATTTTTACTCCTTTAAAAGCAACTCCATATCCTCCAACAAATGATTCACCTCCGTTTCCACGGTGCCATCATAGATGCCTCGGACATGCCTGTTTTTATCTACTAAAATAAAGGCACCGCTGTGGACAAAACCACCTGCCTCATTTGGATCTTCCTGGGCAGAAACCATATAGCTTTTTTGGCCTAACTTATAAATGGCAGCCTTGTCACCCGTAAGTAAATTCCATTTAGGAGCCTTTACTTGTAAGCGCGCTGCATAATCCTTTAGAACTGAGGTATTATCGAAATCCGGGTCAATGCTGTGGGAAATGATGCGCACATCATCGCGTTCTTTGTATCGCTCATAAATGCGCAACATCTGCGTTTTCATTTTAGGGCAAATGGTAGGGCAAGTGGTAAAGAAGAAATCGGCCACATACACTTTACCTTCCACGTCTTTCTCCGTGAATAGAACGGAATCTTGGTTTAGAAACTGAAATGCTGGAATCTGGTGGTATACCGTGTCGCCTTTCGCATTCACCGTTTTAGGTCCCAAGAAGGGTAATTTCTTCTCTTGAGAACAGGAGAATAGGATCACGGAGAGCAATAAACTAAGGACGGTATTTTTGTGCTGCATTGAGGGTAGAATCTGTCAGTTTTTGAAGATCTGTTAATTGTATGTATTGGTTCTTGAGGTAAATCACTTTAGTGCTTACCTCCATTTTCCCCAAACTATCGATGGAGAACTGGTGCATCCAATCCATCATTGATTTGTCTGCATTGTCTAAGGAGCTGATCAGTTGGCGAACATGTGTTGAATCAGCACCGGTTGAAAGGCTGTCTAATTTCGATTTTAAAGAAACGATTTGTTCTGTTTTAGGCATTAAAACATCATGCAACTCGAGTACTTTTGCTTGTAATTCTTCACTCATTTTTTCCTCTGCTTTCGAGCATCCGACTAGCAAAAGGCATATAGCCACTAATTTTTTCATGCGTGTGATTGGATTAAATTTCTAACATTAGCTAATAGATCCTTGTAGCCTTGCTGACCCCCAATCATTTTAGCGATTTCCTCTACGCGTTCCTCTTTTATTAACTCCCGAAGGTTCGAAACAGTTTTCGATCCCGCGTGATCTTTGTAAACAAACCAGTGTTTGGATCCAGCTGCCGCGATTTGAGGGAGGTGGGTGATGGCGATGATCTGGTGCCCTTGCCCCATTTGGCTCAACATTTGACCCATTTTTATGGCAATTTCACCCGAAACTCCGGTGTCGATTTCATCCAAAATAAGGGATGGTAAAGCTCTTTTCTTCGCTAATAAATGTTTTATCGAAAGCATCAAACGGCTCATTTCGCCGCCTGAGGCGATTTGCTTGAATGGTTTAGGGGCTAAACCTTTGTTTGCAGAAAAAAGTAATTGAATTTTGTCCGATCCGTTCGCCGCTAATTCTTTGGAAGTCATCTCCCAGGCCAAATTTGCATTCGGAATGCCTAAGGATTGCAAGGAAACAACCAGCGCAGAAGAAATCGAATCTAAAACGGCAGAGCGGGACGAGGATAAGTCAGAAGCAGCTGAAGAAGCGAGCTTGAAATCGGCATCTACGCGCGCCCTAGCCTCCTCCAACAGCGTATCCATCGATGAAAATTGAGATAGTCGCAAATCAAGGGAATCGACTAATTCGATTAATTCTAAAACCGTAGAAGTTTGGTATTTTTGCAATAAACGATTGAGCAGGTCTAATCGCTTTTGTTTTTGTTCTAATTCCAGTGGATCGTAAACGAAATCTTCTGCTTCTCCTTCTACTTCGGCACCTAAATCTTTCAATTCAATCCAGATTGATTCGATGCGTGTTTTCCAGTCTGCAAAGTTTTCGCCCCATTTACTTAAAGCCGAGGCCTGTTGTAGCGCAATTCGACTCTGTTGCAAAGCTGAAACCTCCGAAACGCTCAAGGCTTGTGCTAAAATGGCCAGCTTTTCCTGAATTTGTTCAGCATTTTGCAGTTTTTGGACCGCTGTATCTAAGGTCTCGTATTCGCCCTCTTTTAACTGCGCTTTGCTTAATTCATCGAATTGAAATTGGATGAAATCTAATTCTTGGGTTCCTTTAGTAGATTCTTGTTCTAAGGAGCGCAATGCGGAAACGCTGAACGACCAGGCGGAAAATGCCGAAATATAGGCCTTTTTCAACGTTTCATTCTGCGCATAGGCGTCCACCATATCCAGCGTAAAATCTGGATGGGACATCCACCAGGTGTCTTGCTGGGAGTGAATATCAACTAATTCGTTTCCGATTCGTTTTAAGGTTTCGAGCGTGACAGGAGTGTCATTCACGAAGCTGCGCGATTTTCCTTGTGGGTTGATTTCTCTGCGAATCAGGCAGGGCTCTTCAAAGTCGATTTCTTCTTCCTCGAATACGGTTTGTAAGTGAGGGAAAGAGCTGAGTGAGAATTGACCTTCGATGATGCATTTTTTGGAAGCATCGAATAGGCTTTTGCTGTCTGCTCTTTGGCCTAATAATAAGGAGATAGCCCCTAATAAGATAGATTTTCCGGCACCTGTTTCACCTGTAATTACGGTCAATCCACCTGTCAAATGCAGGTCGAGCTGTTCGATCAACGAGTAGTTTTGGATGTGAAGGTGCTTCAACATAGGAAAGGCATCAAAGTTCGAATTTACGCAAAAAAAATTGTTCCCATTTTTATTTCGTTCATCAATCAGCTTTTTGATAATTTTTATCAATATTTTGTACCTTTGGAAAAATTTTTCGCCTACGTTATTATAACCCCTACGAAATGAGTGTTTTAGTAAATAAGAATTCAAAAATTATTGTTCAAGGTTTCACAGGTACAGAGGGAACTTTTCACGCGGAGCAAATGATCGCGTACGGAACCCAAGTGGTAGGGGGAGTTACCCCAGGTAAAGGTGGCGCTAAGCACTTAGATCGCCCTATTTTTAATACAGTAGCGGATGCGGTTGCTTCTACAGGAGCGGACACATCGATCATTTTCGTTCCACCCGCATTTGCTGCGGATGCGATAATGGAAGCTGCGGATGCAGGAATTAAGGTCATTATTTGTATCACGGAGGGCATTCCTACGAAAGATATGATCGTGGCTAAAGAATATATCTCTAACTACGATACTCGTTTAATCGGTCCTAACTGCCCAGGCGTTATGACGGCTGACGAGTGTAAAGTAGGTATCATGCCAGGCTTTATCTTCCAAAAAGGTCGCGTGGGCATCGTTTCTAAATCAGGAACATTAACCTACGAAGCGGTAGATCAATTAACTAAAGCAGGTTTAGGCCAAACAACAGCCATCGGTATCGGTGGTGATCCGATCATCGGAACTACTACGAAGGAAGCAGTTGAAT
>JBIILT010000211.1:0-3418 GCA_044338355.1 Aquirufa sp. | reverse complement strand
GAAACGCAAGCTATCAGACCTACTAGTCATGGGTTGCGCAGTGCAAAGAAAGTGGTCAGCTCAAATCAACTCGAAAATGAAGCAGAGGCAGGCATGCTAGATAAAGTTCAGCATGAACCGTTTACCTTCGAGGAGTTAAATTTTATTTGGACTCAAATTGCTCAAGGTTTCAAAACAGGCAATTTCATTAACAAATTTGTGATGATGAATCGAGAAATTAGTCTGATCGATTCCGTGATACATTTGAAGGTAGAAAGTGAAGTACAGATGCAACAATTTAACGACTCTTTGAAACTTGAATTAGTAACTCAGTTAAGAACAAAATTGAAGAATGATTCGATAGACTTAGTTTTAGATCTAATTGAAGGAGAAATTTCAGATAAAAAAATGATTTATACGCAGTCGGATAAATACGAGTTCTTATCTCAAAAACATCCTATTTTAGTCGAAATGAAACAAAGAATGGGATTAGATCACGAATTTTAGCGGATTTGGCCTTGACCAATTCCAATCCATTTTTCCGTTACTAATTTTTCTAAAGCAAAAGGACCCCTTGCGTGCAATTTTTGAGTAGATATACCTATTTCGGCACCTAAGCCAAATTCTCCACCATCAGTAAAGCGCGTTGAGGCATTCCAATAAACCGCAGCAGCATCAACTGTAGATAAGAAAAACATCGCTTCTTTTTCATCATTTGAAACAATCGCTTCCGAATGCCGAGAAGAATAGGTTGAAATATGTTCAATAGCTTCTGTTAAATCTTGAACCACTTTAATCGAACAGGCATAATCCAAGAATTCACGCCCGAAATCTGATTCAGCTGCTTTCTCTAATTTGGAATACCCCACTTCATTCAGCGTATCGTAAGCCGAAATGTCGGCGTATATCTTCACTGAGTATTGTTGTAATGGCGCTGCTACTAACCTGAGAAATTCAGCCGCAATCGATTGGTGCAAAACGACAGTGTCTAATGAGTTGCAGACAGATGGGCGAGAGACTTTGGCATTCACCACAATGGCTACTGCCATCGAAAGATCAGCCGAAGCGGCCACATACGTATGGCAAACGCCTGCACCCGTTTCTATGGTAGGAACTAAGGATTCCTTTCGAACCCGTTGAATCAAGGCCTCCGATCCACGCGGGATAATCACATCAATGTATTTGACGGCCGTCAAAAGAGTCGTCACATGTGCACGATCCGTGGGCATTAAATAGACCAAATCCGTCGAAAATCCATGTTTTTCTAGCGCAAGATGAATCAATTTAACTAAAATGGTATTCGTATAATAAGCATCCGATCCTCCACGTAACACCACCGCATTCCCAGAACGAATACAAAGAGCTGCTACATCAATGGTTACATTAGGACGAGACTCGAAGATCACCCCTACCACTCCGAGCGGTACCGTAATTTTAGACAATTCTAAGCCATTAGACAGCTTTTTCTTCGACAACACCTGACCCGCCGGATCAGGTAATTGCATCACAGAAAGAACACTTTCCGCTAGAGTAACTAATCGTTCTTGAGTCAAAAGAAGGCGATCTCGCATCGGATGATCGCTTGCTATTTGGTCTACATCCTGTTGATTTTCTGTCAAAATTTCAGTCGTATTCTCTCGAATCAACTCAGCTAAACTAGCTAACACCTCATTGCGCAAATCTCCACTCGCCATCGCAAGAGAAGAAGCTGCAAAACGAGTACGTTGAAATTGATCTAGAATGGATGACATTAACGTGAAATTTTGATTTGCTGTACTTCCCCTTCATCCGTTTTCCATGAGAATAGGTAAGTGCCGGCAGGATACAAAGACAAATCCAACGATTGAATTTGCTCACCTGAACCAAAATTAGCGCTTTTAGGGGACAAAATCATACGACCCATTGCATCAGAGATAAAATAGGTCACAAGAGATGGTTTGTCTAGACTAAATTTCCATTGAAAAAATCCGGAAGAAGATGGATTAGGAAACAGCATGGCGGATGCATTTTCTTCGCGAACGGCCAATATTGGACTATCAAAGATGGCCATTTGAGCATCTAACCAGGTCAGACGTCCCTGGATCCAATTTTTCAACCAGTTCACCTCATCGCTCAAGGTGGCGCCTACATAATAATTAGGCCATATTTTCTTGCCCATTAAAGGGAATTTTTGGAAATTTCTCGTAAGCGGATCCTTCAATGCAACCTGCGCCGAATCGATCGTAGCATAAATAGATTTCGTAGTTAAAAAAGTAGACCTAACACCTTTCCACCTAGTCGCAATAGCCTTTCTAAAGCTGGCATCTTGGACTAATTTATTCCACCAGAAAGGTACTTGCCAACCGTCCTTCTGTCCTCCTTCAGTCTCCATGGCTCTGTATAAAAAACCATTTGTCATCCAACCATTATAATAATCGGCATTCCCAAAAGCAATATTGAAATCCCAGGCTGGACCCATCTTTATTTTTCCACCTAAAGACTCTTTGTCTTTGTATAAATAGGTACTTAGCCTATATCCATCCACATTGCGAGTTAGCTCATTTAAAATAAAGAAATTAACGAAAGACGGTACGTCCATGAAATTACGAAAACTAGCTTTCGGATCATTCATATCCTCAGTCATCAGCTTTTGCTCCCAATTATTAATATAATTTTTAATATAATTTATTTGTGTCTGAGTAATGATTCCAAATTGAGGATATTCAATTTGGAATTCACATTTTTGAGTTTCGATAATTCCAGAGGCATAATTGCTTTTCCATGTAGGAGAAGGCGAACCGCTTGATTTATCTATTTTAAGCAAATAACCGCCTGTTAGATCATCTCCTGTATTTTCTGTAGGATACAAATCTGAGATCGGCACCCGATTCTTACCCTGCTTAACTTTCTCCATTAAGACATAAACCCCACGGTATTCATCATTAATGATGAGCTCAACGAATTTTGTATTACTGTTCAATAATCCTAAACGGTCAGCTAAATTCTGAGCCATAAAGTCACGCATAAATGATCGGTCATTATAGGAGGCGTTTAATACCCAATCGGATTCTTCCGGCATTTGCACAAGCGACATTTTCTTCGCTTTCAAACCCGTCGAATCTGTCCACAATTCGATGCCGTACGGTTTTTTAACTAACCCAGGTAAGAAATAAAAATCAGCCTGAGAGGTAGAGCCACGGTATTCAATTCCTGCAATTGTGCTTAGGGTAGGCGTGTTAGAAACCTGGTTAAGTTTGCCTGGACCATTATCAAAAACTTCGAAAACCACCGGAATCTTAGGTTCATCCATGATGATCCGACTTTTTGTATTAATTCGAATGATTGGCAAATTCGATGTACTTAGACTTTGGGAAAAAAGTGTCCAAGGGATAAGGAGTAGAAAAAATATTTTTTTGATCATTTAAAAATCATATCCTAGTGTCAGATACGTTAGAGGAGA
>JBIILT010000210.1:0-3426 GCA_044338355.1 Aquirufa sp. | reverse complement strand
TTGTCTGCATCCCGTAATACTAATAAGTCTCCTATCCCTATGACTCTCATTCCACCATTTTTGGCTGCTTCCACTCCAGCCTGTGCGTCTTCGAAAACAATACATTCTGCTGGAGAAAACCCGAGTCCCTCTGCTCCTTTCAAGAACACTTCGGGGTCAGGTTTGCTTTTACTTACTTTATTTCCATCGATAACTAGATCAAACCAAGGTAAAAGACCTGTTTTTGTCAAAATGACTTCTGAATTTTTGCTGGCTGAACCCAAAGCGATTTTAAAACCTAGCTCTTTTATTTGGCCTAAAAAATCTAAAACACCAGGTAAAATTTCAGCGGGATTCATATCAGAGATTAATTGAAGGTAATTCTCATTTTTTTCGATTAACCAAGCCTTTTTTTGTTCTTCCGTAGCTGAGTAGGAAGCCCAATCTAGAATTCGATTCAATGACTCTACTCTAGATACGCCTTTTAATTGCTCATTTTGCTCTTCCGTTAATTGATAATTGAAATTCTCTCCTAGCATTTTCCAGGCTTCAAAATGATAAATGGCAGTATCTACAAGAACTCCGTCGAGATCAAAAAGGCAGGCTTTATGTGACATATTTAGGTATGGATTGTTTTAAAGATTAGCAAAATTATTACATTTACATCTGCCAAAAAACCTTTTTCTGCTGTGCTAGACAGTTTATTTTAAATTATATGCGTAAATTTTATCTTGTTCTCTTATCCGCCGTCTTAATACATCCTCTTATGGCTCAAAAATCCGTAAAAACTGATAAGCATGTAGTTTACCAAATGATGTTTCATCTTTGGGGAAATCAACAGACAGAAGTTAAAAAAAATGGTTCCGTTGCGGAGAATGGAGTGACTAAATTCAAGGATATATCTGTTAAGGGTTTGCAAGTATTAAAGCGGAAAGGTTATTCGCATTTATACGCAACAGGGATTTTAGAGCACGCGACGATGGAGGATTTTTCTGCCTTTGGATCTCCTTTAGATCATCCGCAGGTGGTTAAAGGTCGTGCTGGTTCGCCGTTTGCCATTAAGGATTATTATGATGTGAATCCTTTTTTAGCTGATAAACCGTCAGAGCGGATGCAGGAGTTCGCTGCCATGTTAGATCGTGTCCATCAAGCCGATTTAAAATTAATATTGGATTTTGTACCTAATCACTTGGCTAGAGCGTATCATTCGGATCAGAAACCGGCGGGAGTGGTTGATTTTGGCCAAAACGATAACAAAGACCTCTCCTTCTCACCTTCCAATAATTTTTATTATTTGCCAGGTACTCAATTTACCATTCCTACAGGTGTGAATCCGCCAGTTCCGGTGACAGTCCCTTATATTGAAATCCCAGCCAAAGTAAGTGGTAATAACGTATTCTCTGCTCAACCTTCGATAAACGATTGGTTTGAAACGGTGAAGTTAAATTACGGCGTTGATCTTCAACACGGGAATCAGGTCCATTTTGATCCAATTCCAGATACTTGGCTGAAAATGACGGATGTGTTATTGTATTGGACAAAAAAGGGTGTAGATGGATTTCGTTGCGATATGGCGGAGATGGTGCCCGTTGAGTTTTGGGCTTATGCAATACCAAAAGTAAAAGCTTTAAATCCAAAGGTCGTATTTATCGCAGAGATCTATAATCCGCAGGAATACCGTAATTATATTTTTAAAGGGGGATTTGATTATTTATATGATAAAGTGGGTCTTTATGACGGTATTAGGCACATTATGGAGAAAAAAACAGGTGCGACGACAGCGGATATTACTCGAGTTTGGCAAAACGAATCCGGTGATTATGCTA
The DNA here is from genome assembly GCA_044338355.1 of Aquirufa sp. GTDB lineage: Bacteria > Bacteroidota > Bacteroidia > Cytophagales > Spirosomataceae > Aquirufa. The sequence continues at coordinate 1,621 of JBIILT010000210.1, read as the reverse complement.
ATCATATGTTACGTTTCCTCGAAAATCATGATGAGACACGTTTGAATTCACCTGGATTTGCCTCTTCTAATTTTTGGTCAACTATACCAGCTATGGTGTTGACTGCGAGTATGCATGATGGGCCATTGATGATTTATTTTGGTCAAGAGTTTGGCGAAAAAGCGCAGGAAATTGAAGGATTTAATGTGGCAGACGATCGTACTACGATGTTTGACTTCTATCGGGTAGATACGCATCAGCGCTGGTTAAATGGCGGGAAATTTGATGGGGGCTATTTAACAAAGGAGGAAAAAGTGATTGATTCCTTTTATACTTCCTTGTTAGCTTGGATTAATTCGAGCGAAGTGGTTCAAAATGGCAAGTTCTTTGATCTTCAATATGCCCAAAATACAGCTTATCCAAAAGATAAGGTGTATGCTTATTTACGCTATACTGATAAAGGGCGCAATTTAATCATCTGTAATTTTGATTCAATGAATCACGATTTTACTATTGAAATTCCTATGTTAGCATTAGAAATGATGGGGATTAAAACCTACTCGTTAAAAATAGTAAAATCATTTCTACCTCCTGAATCACCAGAAGTACAAGTCGAAGGTAATCGCATTCAAATCCCCTCTAATTCAGCCATCATTATTTCACTATAAATTTTATGAAAACATTTAATAAGCCTCGTTTAAGTATTGGCCAAATCTTTAATATGAGTGTTGGTTTTTTAGGCATTCAATTCGGTTTTGCCTTGCAAAACGGTAATGCTTCGCGTGTGCTGCAAAACTTCGGAGCTGACGTGGAGCAATTATCTTGGTTTTGGTTAGCTGCTCCATTAACAGGAATGATTATTCAGCCGATTATTGGCTTCTATTCTGATCGAACCTGGAATGGTTTAGGTCGCAGAAAGCCTTTCTTTTTAGCGGGGGCTATTTTGGCTGCATCGGCCTTGTTCTTCTTTCCTCACGCGGGGGCATTAGCTAATTTCATCCCTCCTATGATTGTGGGTGCGGGTATTTTAATGATGATGGATGCTTCGTTTAATGTGGCAATGGAACCGTTTAGAGCATTAGTGGGGGATAATTTACCAGAGGAACAAAATACGTTAGGCTTTTCTATTCAAACATTTTTGATTGGAATCGGTGCAGTGGTGGGTTCTTGGCTGCCTTATATGTTTGGTAATTGGTTTGGTATTTCGAAAGTGGCTGCCGCAGGTCAAATTCCTGAGAACGTGTTATATAGTTTTTACGTAGGGGCTGTGGTGTTTATTGCTGCGATTGTTTGGACGATTGTAACCACTAAAGAATATTCTCCTGAAGAGCGTAAGGCGATGGGCTATGAAGAAGAAGGATCAAAAGATTCTATTTGGTCCGTATTCCGATATATCAAAGAAATGCCCTTTACCATGCGTCAATTAGGTGTGGTTCAATTTTTCTCTTGGTTCGCGCTATTTTCCATGTGGGTTTTCTCAACTCCAGCTATTGCCCACCATGTGTATGGCTTACCCATGGATGATCATAGTTCACCTGAATTTCAAAATGCTGCAAACTGGGTGGGTATTATTTTTGGTGTTTATAATGCCGTATCTGCTGTTTATGCAATCTTTTTACCAAGAATTGCCAAAGTTGTGGGT
>JBIILT010000209.1:0-3448 GCA_044338355.1 Aquirufa sp. | reverse complement strand
TGGACGATATGTTAAAATAAGATGAAAGAAACACCTAAAAAACAAAAGTCAGCCTTCAGAGAGTGGTTAGATTCGGTTGCATTTGCTGTAGTAGCAGCGACTTTAATTCGCTTTTTTGTATTCGAAGCCTATACCATTCCTACTCCTTCTATGGAGAGTTCCTTGATGGTAGGAGATTTTCTATTTGTGAGCAAATTACATTATGGGGTTCGTACTCCTAAGACTCCTTTGCAATTGCCATTGACTCACCAAAAGATTTGGTTTACAAATATTCCATCGTATTTACGTTGGTTAGATTTGCCTATTTACCGTCTTCCAGGTTTCTCATCAGTCAAGCAAGGCGATGCGGTGGTCTTTAACGTACCTAATTATGAGGAGGATGGTGATGCTCCTGTGGATTTACGGACATTTTATGTAAAACGTTGCGTAGCTACTCCAGGGGATGTGTTAGAAGTGCGTGACCAACAGGTAATCGTAAATGGTAAGGCGATGGTAAACCCTAAAAGAATGCAACATCCTATATTCATGAAGACGAAAGAGTTTTTAGATGGTAAATTCTTTGAGGCCTATGGCATTCGCAATTCGCCTGATGCGAGTTATGATTCTGCTGATTGGTTGCCTTTAGCAGAACCAGATTCTCAAAGTGTTCTTTGGGGATATAAGTTGAATACTTCGAAGGCTATGATGGATGAGATTCAAGCGCAGCCTTTCAATAAAACGTTTGATAAGAATTTTTTCAAAGATCCTAAAGGAGTAACTTTTATTGATATTTTCCCTCACGATACGACATTGTACAAATGGAATCGTGATTTCTATGGTCCTTTGAAAGTGCCTGCGAAAGGATTAACGGTAGCTTTAACACCCGGAAATGTGGCTTTATACAGTGAGGCTATTCAGAAATACGAAGGGAATAAGAATGTGGTCGTTAAAGGATATCAAATTTCAATCGAAGGTAAGGCCATTACTTCTTATACCTTCAAGCAAGATTACTATTTTATGATGGGAGATAATCGCCATAATTCGGCAGATTCGCGTTTCTGGGGCTTTGTTCCGTCAGATCATATCGTAGGAAAAGCGTTCTTTGTTTGGATGTCACTAGATGCTAATAAGTCCTTGTTCTCTTGGAAGTTTTGGGAAATCATCCGTTGGAATCGACTATTCAGATTTGTAGATTAATCAAAAAAGGCAGCTCTCGAGCTGCCTTTTTTATTTATAATACTTTCAAGACAAAGCCCTTTAAGTAATTACTCTCCGGGTGAAAGAGGTTGATTGGGTGATCAGGTGATTGTGTCATCTGGTGAATCACTTGAATTTCTCTTCCTACAGCGATTCCTGCAGCAACGAGCATGTTATAAAACAAATCACGTGTGATGACTTGGGAGCAAGAATAGGTGAAAAGTAAACCATTTTTCTTTATTTTCTTTAAAGCCAATTCATTAATCTTTTGATAGCCTTGAAGTGCTTTATGTTTCGCGTTCATTGATTTAGCGAATGCAGGTGGATCTAATACGATGATATCGAATTCATCTTCGTTCGCCTTTAAATAGGGCAAGGTTTCGCCTACAACGGCTTCGTGCTGTAAGCTTTGCATCTTGTTTAATTCGATATTAGCGTTGACTAAATCGATTGCTTTAGCTGAGGCATCTAATGAGATAACTGACACAGCGCCAGCCTCTAATGCGTAGAGAGAAAATCCACCTGAATAACAGAAGGTATTTAATACGGATTTTCCTTCAGCGTATTTTGCTAATAGGGCTCTATTTTCTCGCTGATCGATAAAGAAGCCAGTTTTCTGACCGGTAATCCAGTTGATGGAGAAAGAGATTCCATTTTCCTTTACTGTGTAGGGTACTGCGACTTCTCCAAAAACATAGCCATTCGTGCAGTTTTGTGCATATTCTGTAGGCAATGTCTCTCTACTTTTATCATATATTGCTTTGATTTTTTTACCTAATACCTTTTTTATTGCTTCTACAATTTCATCACGATCTCGGTGCATTCCGATGGTATGGGCTTGAAAAACGAGCACATCCTTATACAAATCCATAATCAAACCTGGACAACCATCACCTTCCCCGTGAATGAGGCGAAAGGCATTGGTTTTTTCCAAAGGCAAAAGTGCACGAAGGTCCCATGCATTTTGAATACGTTTTTCCCAAAACGTGCTCTTCAATTCAATTTCTTGGAATGAGATGATTTTTACGGCAATGCTTCCATTGTGGTAGTGACCAGTTCCTAAGAATTCATCTCTTGAAGAATAGACAATAACCCAGTCTCCATCTTGAAGATTTGGACTTTGTTTTGCAATCGCTCCGGAAAATACCCAGGGGTGAAAACGTTTCACCGGCGCATCTTTTCCCGGCTTTAATTGTATAAATAGAGTGGAATTCATTCTGCGAAATTGCAAAATTTATTCGAAAGATGGTTGTCCCGCTGTTAACCATGCTGAATACCATAGATCTCCTACGTGTTGAACAGCTGCCTTAAATCGGGATTCGATCTGTCCATTTAAAGCTTTGTGATAAGCTAAGCTAAATTTAAGGCTTGGAGTTTTAACCAAAGTTTGACCTTTTTGTATGAAGCTATATTTTTCACCTTCTTTTAACTCAACATTCACTTTTTTAGCCATTGAAAAAAGCATAGGCAGTTGCTTGTGTGAGGCCAGTACCCAGGCCCAAGCATTTTGCTGTACATCAGGAATAAAGTTTGCTGGTCCACTAAATTGGTCTAGCTGGTTACCTAGAATTTCAGGAATTCTTGATTCCCAGAAGCTATGCAGTCCGTCTTGCCCAGTCTTTTGGCCATCATAATTCGAACTAGTGTGCAAAGGAACATGTGCATCGGCTACATAATGGCCTAACTCTGCAGATAATTTAATTATTTGTAGACTATCTTTTTTAATAAATGCCTGAATTAATCGCTGGTAGACAATAGGAATATGCCAGGGAACGATACCGTGTTTTTTTAGCGAATCTTCTGGTATTTTACGCAGCATTTGTGCCCAATTAGTAAAACTAACTTGGTTTAAGTCATATTTGTCTAAATCAATGTAATGCCGTGCCGCTTCCTCATCAAGTAGGTAGCGTCTGGCATCAGGAAGTACGGAAAGCTCTTGAATTTCTTTATGATGTCTACGGTAGAATGAATGTAGTGGCAGGGGTAAAGTGTATGTGGCCAATAAGTTTATTTTTCGATGTCCAAAGAATCCCCAAATGTTTCCTGTTTTTGCCTGAGCCATCAAACTGCTTAGTAATAACACATAAATTTTAAGGTTACTCTTGTTATTTAATTTCATATTATGTACTTTTGCAATTCAATTTTGTAAAAAGAGAATTTTATTTAACAGATGGCAAATCATAAATCAGCACTAAAGCGTATCCGTTCTAACGAAGCAAAGCGTTTACGTAATCGTTACCAACACAAGTCTACACGTACATTGATCAAGAAA
>JBIILT010000208.1:0-3454 GCA_044338355.1 Aquirufa sp. | reverse complement strand
TGCATTTTTTTGTCTCCAAATTTTGAGTGTCAGGTTTAAATTTCCTTCCATTGTATCGAATTATTTATAAGATCTTTGAGCAATTTTGATGTTTTCGTATTTCAATTCTTCTTTGTGAAGCTTGAATTTCGATTGTTTTTCGTATTCCCAAGCCGCTACATAGGCGTAGTTCTTGTCATCACGAAGGGCTTCCCCGTCTTCTGTTTGGAATTCTGTACGGAAGTGACCGCCACAACTTTCGTCGCGATCCAAGGCATCAATACACATTAATTCGCCTAATTCTAAGAAGTCAGCCACACGGCCTGCTTTCTCTAATTCAGGGTTTAAATTGTCGATCTCACCTGGAATCTTCACATCAGACCAGAATTCTTTCTGTAAGGCTTGAATCTCCTTGATAGAGGCTTTCAAACCTTCCGCACTACGAGCCATACCACACTCATCCCACATAATCTTACCTAAACGCTTGTGGAAGTAATCGACTGGCTTGTTTCCTTTGATGTTCATTAAGGTCTCTAAACGATCACGTACCGCTTTCTCCGCTGCTTCGAAATCCGGGCTATCCGTCGACATCGCTGGTGTGCGAATCTCGGCTGCTAAATAAGCACCGATCGTGTAAGGGATTACGAAATAACCATCCGCTAAACCTTGCATTAAAGCCGAAGCTCCTAATCGGTTCGCACCGTGATCAGAGAAGTTAGCCTCTCCTAAAGCGTATAAACCTGGAACAGTCGTCATTAAATTATAATCTACCCAAAGTCCACCCATCGTATAGTGAACCGCTGGATAAATACGCATAGGCACCTCGTAAGGATCTTCACCCGTAATTTGCTTGTACATATCAAACAAGTTACCGTATTTCTCTTTTACGACTGCCTTACCCATCGCCTGAATCTCTTCATCAGATGGATTGTGCATATTATTTTTATTTGCTTCTCCTTGTCCGTAACGGATAATCGCCGCCGCATAGTCTAAGTAAACCGCCATTTTAGACGATCCTACACCAAAACCTGCATCACAACGCTCTTTCGCCGCACGAGACGCAATGTCACGTGGTACTAAGTTACCGAACGCAGGATAACGACGCTCTAAGTAGTAATCTCTTTCATCCTCTGGAATCTCATTCGCCTTACGGGTATCGTTTTCCTTTTTAGGAACCCAAATACGACCGTCATTCCGAAGGGACTCAGACATCAAGGTTAATTTCGATTGGTGATCACCTGAAACGGGAATACACGTCGGGTGAATCTGTGTGTAACATGGGTTAGCGAAGAAAGCACCTTTTTTGTGCGCTTTCCAAGCCGCTGTTACGTTCGATCCCATCGCGTTCGTAGACAAGTAGAATACGTTTCCGTAACCACCAGTACATAATAAAACGGCGTGTCCGAAGTGGCGCTCTAAGGCTCCAGTCACGGAGTCGCGCGCAATAATACCACGCGCTTTTCCATCGATCGTAACGACATCTAGCATTTCGTGACGGGTATACATTTTTACGTTACCCATTCCCACTTGGCGTTGCAAAGCAGAATAAGCACCTAATAATAATTGCTGACCTGTTTGACCTGCGGCATAGAAAGTGCGTTGTACTTGCGTTCCACCGAATGAACGGTTAGAAAGCAATCCGCCGTATTCACGAGCGAAAGGAACTCCTTGCGCCACGCATTGGTCGATAATACTTCCAGATACTTCCGCAAGACGGTGAACGTTCGCCTCACGCGCACGGTAGTCACCACCTTTAATCGTATCGTAGAATAAACGGTAAACGGAGTCACCGTCGTTTTGGTAGTTCTTCGCTGCGTTGATACCTCCTTGTGCGGCAATGGAGTGCGCACGACGTGGAGAATCTTGGAAACAAAATACTTTCACTTTATATCCTAATTCAGCTAGCGAAGCAGCAGCAGAAGCACCTGCTAGGCCGGAACCTACCACGATGATTTCTAAACTACGTTTGTTGGAGGGATTTACCAACGAAACACTGGATTTGAATGTTGTCCACTTGTCGGCTAAATTACCTCCAGGGATTTTGGCATCTAATTTTGTCATATCAATCGTATCGCTGAAATATTAATGAATCAAATGGAAATAAAAGGCAATCGGCATCGCTGCAAAAGCTGCAGGGATAACGATAGAGAAGATAGCTCCAATCGTTTTAATCGTAGGAGAGTACTTAGGGTGATTCCAACCGATGGATTGAAACGCACTTTGAAAACCATGCAATAAATGGTATCCCAATGAAATACAACCTAACACATAGACTACAACGACTACCGGGTTCATGAATACCGCTTGCATCTCTGCAAATAAAGTATGGTCCTCTAATCCGTCCGTTAAACGAGAGAAGTACCAAAAATGCTTCAGGTGAAGAATTAAAAACAATAACAATAAGGTTCCCAAAAGGCCCATCGAGCGAGAGTACCATTTGCTGTTAGCAGCACCGTCAACCTTCGCATAGGCAACAGGTCGTTTTGATTTGTTTTCAAACCAAAGACGAAGGCCGTCTACAATGTGTAATAATAGACCAGCGAACAATACAATGTGCCATGAATTCAGCTCCTTCATTAAAGGCCACGCCTCCGTCATTCAAGAAAATCAAGGCATTTAAGCTGCAATGAACTAACAAGAAGCTGATTAAAAATAGGCCGGTAATTGCCATCAGGAGCTTTTTCCCAAGTGATGAATTAAGTGATTTTGCTAACCAAGACATAAATAATTGTATTTGTTAAGAGGAAATAAAAATAAACGAACAGGTCCGATTTTTTTAAGCATCCAAAACTACAATCGAAACACCGCTCTATCAAATTTAAAACGTAAAAAATCCGTTTTTTTTGAAAAAAACGATTTGCCTGCTTAACTTACAGCTAATCAAAAATGATTTATGTTCCTGAAAAAGACAAGTCTCTATTTTCTGTTCCTTTTTTTGTTAAGCTTTGCTTCTCAAGCAACCCATTTAAAAGGGGGTGAGATATCTGTTAAGCGAATTTCGGAAAAAACATTAACCTTTGAATTTACGCTGACTACCTACACTGAAAATAACCGAGCGAACATAGAACAAAACGAAGTTAAATTTTGCTTCGGCGATGGTTCCACCACTTTGGTGGCTAAGCGCGCTAACGGATTTCCGGTTAATCTAGCTAATGGTACGTTGAAAAATGTCTATAAAATTCAATATACCTATCCTGCGGCATCCCTATTCTATAAAGTATCTGTGGCAGTTCCTAATCGGAACGAAGGCGTCCTAAACATAACTCGTTCAGTGGAAGTGCCATTTTATGTAGAGACCATTTTCTCCATCAATGCCGGTTTAGGATTAAATTCTACCCCTATCTTATTGAATCCAGCGGTGGATTTGACCGCGATTGTAGGACAACCCTTTATTCATAATGCCAATGCGGTGGATGCGGAGGGTGACTCTTTAGCCTATAGGTTATCGGTCTCTAGAACAGGAGCAGAAGCTACC
>JBIILT010000020.1:0-12620 GCA_044338355.1 Aquirufa sp. | reverse complement strand
TTGAATGAGTGATTTTCCGTAGATTTTATAGGCCAAAGTTCCTTTTTCCACTTTACATGGATAAGATCCCAAACGCATTGTTCCACCTTTTTCAGAAATATCTTTTTGTTCCAGCATCAAATTAATAACCGGATCTGGGCTATCTGGATTCATTTCAAAAGAATGTGCCTCTGTTAAGCCCAATACATTTCTCGCAAATTCAATTACCGCACATTGCATACCCAGACATATGCCTAGGAAGGGTATTTTATTCTCACGCGCAAACTTAACAGCATTGATTTTTCCTGCAATACCTCTTTCGCCGAAACCTGGAGCCACTAAGATTCCATCTAAACCTGTTAGGGTTTCTGCTATATCTACGGTATCCATCGTTTCAGATGAAATCCATTGAAGATTTACTTTAATATCATTCGCTGCACCTGCGTGAATAAATGCTTCTGCGATAGACTTATAGGAATCCTTTAACTCAACATATTTTCCAATCAAACCGATATTAATCTCGAACTTCGGGTTTTGCAATTTGGAAAGAAAATTAGTCCAGTTTTTTAGATTAGATTCTTTGTCATTATAAATATCTAATTTATATAAGACACGGCTATCCAAGCGCTCTTCCTTCATTAATAAAGGTACTTCGTAGATCGTAGACGCATCTCGGGCCTCGATTACATCAGCTTCTGATACGTTACAGAATAAACCTATCTTTTTCTTCATTTCCTGAGGAATCGGATGTTCCGTACGGCAAACTAATATATCGGGCTGAATACCTGACTCAGATAATTGCTTAACGCTGTGCTGTGTAGGCTTTGTTTTTAGTTCTCCAGCTGATGCTAAGTAGGGAATCAATGTTAGGTGAATGAACAAGGTATTTTTCTCCCCTAAATCCCATTTCAATTGACGTGCTGCCTCGATAAATGGAAGGGATTCAATATCTCCTACGCAACCACCTATTTCCGTGATAACGATATCGTATTTACCGGATTCACCTAAGAGCATAATATTGCGCTTAATTTCATCCGTAATGTGGGGTACTACTTGTACTGTTTTACCTAGGTAATCGCCACGGCGCTCTTTGGTAATAACATTATGGTAAATTCTTCCTGTGGTGATGTTATTAGCTTGACTAGTTGGCGTATTTAAAAAACGCTCGTAATGTCCTAAATCTAAATCGGTTTCTGCTCCATCATTTGTCACATAGCATTCGCCATGTTCGTATGGATTCAGCGTACCTGGATCGATGTTGATATAAGGGTCAAACTTTTGGATTGTACAGGTTAGACCTCGCGCTTGAAGTAGCTTCGCTAAAGAAGAGGCTATGATGCCTTTGCCTAACGAGCTTGTTACACCACCCGTAACAAAAATGAACTTGGATTTCTTGGGATTCCCTTTACCAGACATTGATAGAATTGTTGATTTGGTTACGGGAAACAAAGATAGTGAAATAAAAGCATACCGAATTAATCCTATTTTTATTTTATCTTGCATTACATATAGAATTTAGATGAAACCTCAGCAAATCACCCTCTTTTCAGCCTCAGCGGGATCAGGTAAAACGTATACCTTGACCATTGAGTATATCAAGATGGCGCTCTGTGAGGTGGAAACTAAGGGATATTTCCGCCGAATTTTAGCTGTGACTTTTACTATTAAGGCAGCTGAAGAAATGCGCCAAAGAATTTTACATTTTTTAGCAGGAATGGCAGATTATCCCTCCTTTCTCCATACTTCTACTTCTGAACAAGAGAAAATTCTAGCTGTTTTAGAAAAAGTTCAAACAGAACTAGCCGATGAGGGGATTATTTTAACTAAAGATATGTTAGCTGCTCGAGCCGCTACTACTTTACAACAAATCCTGCAGGATTACGGGTTATTCTCCGTTATGACCATTGATTCCTTCGTGCAAAGACTTAGCGCCTCCTTTGTGGATGAATTAAATCTTCCAAGTCAATATGAAGTGCTATTAGATTCGAATGGATTGATTCATGACTTAATTAATCGCCTTTTAGATCAAGTTAATAGTACCGGTGATGCAGAACTTAGTGAACTTATTCTATCGTTTGCAAATCAGGAGGTTGCTGAGGGGAGGAATTGGAATCGAATGCGGGATAGTTTGCACGGATTTTTGAAGATTTCTTTAGAAGAGAAATTTTTACCAATTGAACCGCATTTAGCTCATTTTCAGGTGAGTGATTTTCTTCTTTTAGAAAATCAATTACGAACCTCGCTCCAAAACATGCTTCAAGAGGTCATAACGGTGGCTGATTCTTTTATTCAAATTATTGATGGACTGGCCTACCCAGATGCTTACTATTATTATGGCGCTACGGGGCCTGTGGGTAATATTCGAACTTTTATCAAAAAACCAGAGATTGCTGATAAGTCTTACTCGAATTTTAAAAAAGCGATTGAGGGAAATTCTTGGACCTCTGCTAAAGCGACTGGAGCTGATAAGGCTACTATTGAGCAACATGCTGCTGAATTAGGAGAACTAGGTAGTCAATTTATTGATTTACAAACGCTCTATTTAAAACGCTACAGATTCTTGCATTGGGTTTTGAAGGATTTAAAGAAGCTCGCCTTATTGAATCTAATTCAGCATGAAATGCGCGCTTATCAGTTAGAGAATTCAACTATTCCTATATCGGAATTCTCTAAGCGGGTATATGAGGTGATTTCACAGGATCCAATTCCTTTTATTTATGAAAAGTTAGGTGATCGTTATTTCCATATATTTATCGATGAGTTTCAGGATACGTCTATTTTGCAATGGAAGAACTTTATGCCTTTGATTGAAAATGCGACTTCAATAGGTAAACAAAGTTTGTTAGTGGGGGATGCTAAACAATCGATTTACAAGTTTCGAGGAGGTGAGGTGAGTTTAATTGCTTCTTTAGCGACACAGGATCACTCTCTTGTTTCTTCTCATTTCGCCGATCAATCATTGGATGATCAGCGCTTTGATTATTTGTTAAATCAAATAGGACCTAAAGCGCTAAATGATAATTACCGCAGTGCCATCGAAGTGGTAGAATTCAATAACCAATTTTACGGTTCTTTAGTTGAGAATGAATCTTTGCTTCAATTATGTCCCTTAATTAAACCGCTCTACGGTCAAAATTTAACTCAAAATCCGAAAGTACCTTCTTCATACGCTAATGGTAAAGTTGACTTATTAGTGTATCACAAGTCTAAAGAGAATTTTGGTTTTACTGAACCCGAAAACGAGTTTATGTTTGGGCAGGTGTTGAATTTGATTCGGCATAATCGAAGTATCGGATTCCGGTACCAAGATTTGGCAATTTTGACACGAAAGAATAAGCATTCCAGGTATTTAGCTTTGCGATTAAAAGAGGAAGGAATCCCAGTTATATCCTCGGATTCTTTATTAGTTCATTATTCACCTGTTGTCGGATTTATTTTATCGTATTTGGCCTTGTATGAGGATCCAAAGGAGACACTTCATTTTTATGAACTTATTTATCAATATGCTGAATTAATGGGACGGGAGGTTTCGTCTGCTGATTTAATAGGTATCGAACAATTAGATGGTGATTCTGCCTTGGTAAATTCTTTTTTGTATTTCCAAACCAAAGGAGTGGAGGTTCCTGCCTTTTCTGATTTATTACACTGGGTGTATGATTTGGTCTCTACTTTTGATCTTTTGAATGTATTGTCTGGTCAAGAATACCTTTGGAAGTTTTTAGATGTCTTGAATGAATATGTCTTGTTAAAGGATAAACTGGTGGCTAGTTTCTTACAGCATTTTAACCAAAATCGAAATTCCTATTGTATTTCCAGTTCAAATCAAGTGGATGCAGTGACTATATCGAGTATTCATAAGTCAAAAGGATTAGAATATCCGGTTGTCATTCTGCCATTTGCTAATTGGACATTTCAAGCTGATTCAGAGAAGATTTGGTTTGAACTAGGAGATCAGGTATCTGAGGATTTAGAAATGGGTGAGGATTTGCGTTTACAACATGTTTATGGTCGGGTGAATTCTGCAGAGGTTTTAGCATTTCCTGATTTAGTACAGCAAACTTTAAAAGAAAAAGAAGCTATTTTTCTCGATGCAATGAACATGTTGTATGTGGCCACTACTCGGCCAAAGCAATCCTTGCATCTTCTTTTGACGGTGCCGGATATGGACTTGCATTCAAGAACACTTTCTACCTATGAAAATTCTGTAGGGAGACTTCTTTATGAGTATGCACAATCAAATGGAATAGTATCAGATTTGCCTGTTTATTCGCAAACAGAAACGGAATGGATTTCATCGTATTTTTCTTTTTCTACCAGTGAGGTAAATCCGTCATTAGATCGTTCCAATTCTTCAAATCTGGACAAAAATATACAAATATCCTTAGGAAAGGCAGTTTCACCTGTTACCCTTCGTGTTAATTCAGCAAAAGCAGATTTGTATACAGCGGCTTCTCTAAAGCGGGAAATTGGTAATCAATTACATGATATATTGGCCCAATTGCCTGACATGGATGCTTGGCCGATTGTTAGAGCAAAATCCAAACTAGACTTAACTACGCTAGAAGTACTTTTTGAATCTGAAGAGGTTAGATCCTATTTTGCAAAGGATGCTTTAGCCTTTAAAGAAGTAGATTTATTATGTCCTGATGGAAAGATTATTCGTCCTGATCGGGTGAATAAAATAGGTGAGGCTTTGCAGGTGATTGACTTTAAAACAGGTAAGAAGAAGCCAGAACATTTGGATCAAATCAATCGTTACAAACAAACATTAGTAGACATGGGGCACCAGGTGACAAAAGGAGTTTTAATTTATGTAGAAACTGGAGAATTGATCGATGTATAGACGCTTACTTATTTTTGGCCTATTAATTGTCTTTTTAGACTCCTGCTCATTTGTGAAGCGGATATTCCATCGATCGGGCTCATCGTATTATAGTTCTTCTGAAATCAAGAATATCATTAAGGAAGCCAAGAGATTTAAAGGTGTGCCGTATCGAACAGGAGGGATGGATAAGAGGGGTATGGATTGTTCAGGTTTACTTTTTAAGGCTTATGCTTTGAATGATTTTTCGATTCCAAGGGTCTCTTCGGATCAAGTTAAATTTGGAGAACAAATTAGATTAAAGGATGTACAACTAGGTGATTGGGTATTTTTTGCTACAGGAAAGGTAGGGCTCATTAATCACGTAGGTTTAGTGACTAAAGAGCGTCCTGCCATTAGTTTCGTTCATGCTAGTACTACGTATGGCGTGAGAGAAGATTTGTTGTACCAAAAGTTTTGGCTTGATCGTATCGTCAAAATAATACGCCCATATAAAAATTAATATGGTTTTTATGCATTGATGTGCTATTTTTGCAATTCTTTTTAAAATGCTATGTCTAAAAAAATTGTAATTATTGGTGCTGGTGGTGTAGGGAATGTAGTCGTTAAAAAATGTGCGATGAATCCTGCATCCTTTTCAGAAATCGTTTTAGCCTCTCGTACTTTATCCAAATGTGATGCCATTGCCGCTGAATGTGCTTATATAGGTCTACCGACTGCAGTAAAAACACGTCAGGTAGACGCAGATAATGTGCCTGAATTAGTGGCTTTATTTAATGAAGAGAAGCCCTTTTTAGTCATTAATGTAGCCTTACCTTATCAAGATCTAACTATTATGGATGCTTGTTTAGAGGCAGGTGTTCATTATTTAGATACAGCTAATTACGAGCCCAAAGACGTAGCAAAATTCGAGTACTCGTGGCAGTGGGCTTACCAAGAGAAGTTTAAGAAAGCAGGTTTGATGGCTTTATTAGGCTGTGGTTTTGATCCGGGTGTAACGGGAGTATATACAGCTTATGCGAACAAGCACTATTTCGATGAAATGCATTATTTGGATATTATCGATTGTAATGCGGGTGACCACGGAAAAGCTTTTGCTACTAATTTCAACCCAGAGATTAATATCCGCGAGATTACGCAAAAAGGAAAATATTGGGAGAATGGAGAATGGATTGAGATTGAACCTATGTCGATTCACAAACCAATCGATTATCCAAATATCGGACCTAAAGAATCTTATGTGCTTTATCATGAAGAATTAGAGTCTTTAACTAAGAACTTCCCTACGTTGAAGCGTGCGCGTTTCTGGATGACATTCGGTCAAGCTTATTTGACCCACCTAGAAGTACTTCAAAATGTGGGAATGACATCTATTGCGCCTATTAAGTTCAATGGAATGGATATCGTTCCTTTAGAGTTTTTGAAGGCAGTTCTTCCTGAGCCAGGAACCTTAGGAGAGAATTATTCTGGTCAAACCTCCATCGGTTGCCAAATTAAAGGTATCAAAGACGGTAAGGACGCTACGTATTATGTTTGGAATAACTGCCATCATGCAGATTGTTATAAAGAGGTTCAAGCGCAAGGGGTTAGTTATACTACTGGCGTACCTGCGATGATTGGGGCTTCTCTAATGATTGATGGTTCTTGGTTTGCACCAGGGGTTTTTAACGTAGAAGAATTTAATCCTGATCCATTTATGGAATTGTTAAACATTCATGGATTACCTTGGGATGAGCAACATAATATCACCTTACCTCACGAATATTAAGATGTCGTATTATCCTTCGATCCCATCTCCTTGTTATGTATTGGAGGAAAATTTATTGATAGCTAATCTTGAACTCTTAAAACGCGTTCAACTAGAGGCTGGTATTGAAATTATTTGTGCCTTAAAAGGTTTCTCCTTTTACCACGAGTTTCCTTTAGTCAAACAGTATTTAGTAGGTGCCACCGCAAGTTCCTTACATGAAGCGCGTTTAGCTTTTGAGGAAATGGGAGTAAGGCCTCACGTTTATTCTCCAGCCTATTTAGAGTCCGAATGGGAAGAACTCTCATCATATGCAGGTCATATCACCTTTAATTCACTAAATCAATATAATCAATACCAAAGTCGTGCTCATGCAGCCGGTATTTCTTGCGGATTACGAATTAATCCAGAATATGCTGAAGTAGAAACTGATATGTATAATCCTTGTATCGCCGGTTCTCGTTTAGGAATTCGACGTTCTGATTTAGGGGATTTGCCTGTGGGAATTGAAGGCTTGCATTCACATACGCTTTGCGAGAATGATTCCTTTGTATTAGAGCGCACCTTGGCTGTAATAGAAGAAAAGTTTGGTGACTTGTTACCTAATTTAAAATGGTTGAATTTAGGTGGTGGCCACTTGATTACACGAGCTGATTACGATGTAGACCATTTAATTGAATTGTTAAAAGCTTTTCGCCAAAAATACCCCAACCTTCAGATTATCTTGGAGCCTGGTTCTGCAGTAGGCTGGCAAACAGGTTTTTTAAAATCTACCGTTTTAGATATTGTTGAATCAGCAGGAATTACAGTGGCGATCCTAGATGTATCCTTTGCAGCTCACATGCCGGATACCTTGGAAATGCCTTACAAGCCTAGAATCAGAGGGGCTAATTCGGAACCAGAAAAAGGAAAGCCCACTTATCGTTTCGGTGGAATGACTTGTTTAGCAGGTGATTTCTATGGTGATTATTCGTTCGAAAAAGAACTAAAAATAGGTGATGAGATTATCCTAGAAGATATGATTCACTATACGATGGTGAAGACTACGACTTTTAACGGGGTAAACCTACCTAGTATAGGTAAATTAGATAGGCAAGAACAATTTTATTTATTGAAATCGTTCGGATACGAGTCCTTTAAAGACCGTTTGTAATTGTGGAGAAGATCGGTCTCGAACCGACGACCTCTTGCATGCCATGCAAGCGCTCTAGCCAACTGAGCTACATCCCCATTTAAAAATTAACTTTAACACCCACGCCACCCTGGATATGTAGGTAAAATGGGTTTGGCAATAATTCTGAATACATCCCAAGCTCCGCAAAGAAGGATAGATTAGGAGCATCAATAGGAAAATATTCTAATCCAGCTATTCCAGCACCACCTAAACCTCTTTTCGTTACTGGGAATATGGAATTATCTAAAAAAAGATTTCTTGATACAAATTGTGGTCCAACCCCATAATAATAATGTAAATCAGCATTTATTAGAGTTGGACGATGCCATAGATACAAGGCATTTATCGAAAAGCCAATATTTTGAAAACTTCCATTTTGGTAGGAGCGATTTGTGCCCCAAAGCCCACCATAGGTTCCAAAGTTGAATTCTAATGCATTTTTCCCACTCGGAAGATACCTCTTAATCATAAATCCGCCAGGTTCTCCCACTCTAAATCCTGCTGCCCAATCTTTCATCTGTGCCTTCACTGGGCTTAGGCAACCTACTAGAAAGAAGATAATATACAGGCGTTTAAACATACTAAGCCGAATAGAATTGGGTGATTAGACTGACTAATTTATCGTTTTCTTCTGACATACCAATCGTAATACGTATAGAATCTTCACATAAGGATACAGAACTACGGTTTCTGGTGATCAATTTAGCCTCAATCAAATAGTTAAATAAATCAGTTGCACGCTTAAAATGTACTAGAATAAAGTTTGCATCCGATGGGTAAATCTGAATAACTTCTGAGATTTCTTGCAGCGAATTTATTAGGCGAGTACGCTCGGATAATATCAATTGAACAGATTCTTCCTTAAAGGAAAGATGCGCTAGAGCCTTGTAAACAATCTCTTGTGTCGCCCCTCCGATATTATAAGGGGGTTTAATTTTATTCAACAAGCTAATGATGGTGGGATTTGCAAATGCCATACCTAGACGAAGTGATGCGAGACCATAGGCTTTGGAAAGTGTCTGCATCACGATAACCTGAGGATACTTTGCTAATTCCAGGATAAAACTAGGTTCGTCAGAAAAATCAATATAGGCCTCATCGATGATAACAAATCCTGATTTAAATGATTCAATCAAAGTATAAATGTCTGATCGGTTCAGTTTATTCCCTGTCGGATTATTGGGTGAACAAATAAAAAGTAGACGCGTATTTCCATCCATCGTTTGAAGAATACCCTCCACATTTAATTGATACTGCTTTGTTAGACTAACCTTACGCTGTTCGATGTGATTAATCGAAGCACTCACCTCATACATTCCATAGGTGGGAGGACATAAAATGATATTGTGTACCCCTGATTGACAGGTCATACGCATGATTAAGTCTATCGCCTCATCAGAACCATTCCCTAGGAAAATTTGATTAGTCGCGCAGGACTTTATGGACGCTAATTGCTCTTTTATGTCTAATTGTAATGGATCTGGATAGCGATTCCAGTTTTCAGCAACTCCAGATCCTAGTGGATTTTCATTCGCATCTAAAAATACCCCTTCCTTACCCTTAAACTCATCTCTGGCAGAGGAATAAGGCTTTAGGTTCCAAATATGCGCTAATATGAAGTTTTGGAAATTCATTTTAATCTAACTTTAACTGCATTTGCATGCGCTTGGAGTGATTCCGCTTCTGCCATATCTATAATGGTTTTCCCTAAAGCTTCTAATCCTTGTTTCGAAATAGACTGCAAGGTGATCTTCTTCGTAAAGGAATCTAGATTTACACCAGAATAAGCTCTTGCAAAACCATTGGTAGGCAAGGTATGATTTGTACCTGAGGCATAATCGCCTGCAGATTCAGGAGTATAATGTCCTAAGAAGATAGATCCTGCATTGCGTATTTGTTGTGAGAAACTTTCCGCATCGTCACAAGCTAAAATCAAGTGTTCTGCTGCATATTCATTCAATAGATCGATGGCTTCTGCTGAGGTATTCACTAGAACGAACTTAGAATTAGCTAAGGCTTTTTCAGCTAGATCCTTCCTAGGCAATTCGGCTAATTGGGTTGTGATTTCAGCTATAGTTTGCTCCACAATGGCAGATGAGGTACTAATTAATATCACCTGTGAATCTGAGCCATGTTCTGCTTGCGATAACAAATCTGAAGCGATGTATGCCGGATTTGCTGTTTGGTCAGCATAAACAGCTACTTCAGATGGGCCAGCAGGCATATCTATCGCTGTACCTAATCGATTGGCATACATTTTAGCCCCGGTTACATATTGATTTCCAGGACCAAAGATTTTATAAACGGCCGGAACACTTTCCGTACCTAAACTCAAGGCTGCAATGGCTTGCGAACCACCTACCTTCGCCATCTTTGTCACACCACATATTTTAGCAGCGTAAAAGATTGCAGGGTGAACAGCCGGCGTACAAAGAACAACTTCTTTGCATTCTGCGATTCGAGCTGGTATAGCTAACATCAAAACCGTCGAAAATAGGGGAGCGGTTCCTCCTGGAATATAGATTCCTACTTTATCAATTCCAGTTGCTTTCTGCCAGCAAAATACGCCAGGATTGATTTCAATTTTAGTCGGAACTAATTTTTGAGCCGCATGAAAGGCATAAATATTTGCATAAGCATGATCGATTGCCTTTTGAAGTTCGACATCCGTATGAGCTGCGAATACATCAATCTCTTCTGCACTATATAGAATATCTCTAATGACCCTTTTCTCGTAGGTAGCCGTTAAATCACGTAAGGCTTGATCGCCTTTCGATTTAACTTGACTAAATACATCTGTAATTAACGCATCTAATTGTCCTTGTTCTAAAGCAGGACGCTGACAAATAGTTGCATAATCTGAACGAAAAGGATAATTGATCTGTGTAAACATGTTTAAAGAATCATTTTTTCAATTGGTAAAACTAAAATACCCTCTGCTCCAGCTTCGCGTAAATTCTCTATGATATTCCAAAAATCATTTTCTTCGATGACAGAATGTAAAGAGAACCAGCCTTTGGCTGCTAATGGTAATACGGAAGGAGATTTCATGCCTGGTAATAAGGCTGTCACTTTTTCAATATTTTGTTCCTGCACGTTTAGTACAACGTATTTTGCGTTTTGTCCTCTTTGAACCGAATCTATTCTAAATAGTAGCTTCTCTAAATTGCTCTTCTTGTCAGCTGACAAAGATTGGTTAGAGATCATTACTGCTTGACTCTCAAATACGGTCGCTACTTCTTTCAATCCATTGCTTAGAAGAGTTCCCCCTGTGGATACGATATCGCATATGCCTTCTGCGAGTCCGATAGAAGGCGCAATTTCCACCGATCCAGAGATTTCATGCATCTCTGCTTTGACTCCATTCTTTAATAGAAACTGATTGGTTAAATTCGGGTAGGAAGTAGCAATACTTTTCCCTTCGAATTGTTTTAAATCCGTATAGTTTTCACCACGAGGTATCGCAAGCGACAAACGGCATTTAGAAAAGCCTAATTCTTTTACAATAGCTACTTTGCGCGTATGTTCCATTAATACATTTAGACCTACTACGCCTAAATCAGCAACTCCATCTTCCACATAACCAGGAATATCGTCATCGCGTAAGAATAAAAATTCAATAGGGAAGTTGCTTGATATAGAACGAAGCTTAGATCCACCCGATTCAAATTTAATTCCACACTCTTTAAACAACTTTAAAGAATCGTCACTTAAACGTCCTGATTTCTGTACAGCAATTCTGATATTGTTTGTGCTCATTGTATTTATTGATAAAAATTAAGCCCCGAGGTTATTCGAGGCTTAAACAATCATTTTTATAAAAACATTTTGATTGGATCCTCGAGGTATTGTTTCAGTGTTAACAGGAACGCAGCCCCTGTTGCACCATCTACCACGCGATGATCACAAGTCAAAGTTAATTTCATGATGTTAGTTGCATAGAATTGTCCATTCTTCACACCTACCGTTTCTTTAATTCCACCTACAGCTAGAATACAAGACTCCGGTGAATTAATGATCGAAGTGAATTGATCAATACCAAACATACCCAAGTTTGAAACAGTAAACGTGTTACCTTCCCAATCTTTCGGTTGCAATAATTTACCTTTCGCCTTAGCGCCTAAATCTTTTGCTTCTGCAGAGATTTGTGCGATTGATTTCTCGGATGCAAAACGGATTACTGGAACTAATAAACCATCTTCTACTGCAACAGCCATACCAATGTGCACATGTTTGTTTACACGAATACGGTCTTCCATCCAATAGGAGTTCACTTTAGGATGCTTTGTCAAAGATAGGGCAGTAGCCTTGATGACCATATCATTAAATGAAATCTTCACTGGGAATGTCTCATTCATACTGACACGCGCCTCCATTGCCTTATCCATGTTGATTTCCATCGTTAGATAGAATTCTGGAGCACTGAATTTAGATTCTGATAAACGACGCGCGATAGTCTTACGCATCTGGCTGTTAGGAATATCTTCAAAGTTTTCTACACCGCCAGTGAAGTTAGCATTTGAGCCACCTGAATTCGGATTGTAATCTTCTACATCAGCCTTCGTGATACGACCACCTTCACCCGTTCCCGTGATCCAGTTTAGATTATATCCTTTTTCTTTTGCTAAAGAACGAGCTAATGGACTTGCCTTCAATTCTATACCTGGCTTAGAGGCCGCTTTTTCTTCCACTACTGGAGCCTTAGTTACTACAGGTGCTGGTGCACTTGCAACGGGCGCAGTAGCAGGGGTTGCTGCAACTGGGGCAGGAGCAGAAGCTTTAGGAGCTGCCTCAGCGTCTAAAATCAATTGGTAATTAGCACCTGGCTCACCTACGATAGCAATGATGCCGTCTACGATGACACCTTGACCTTCTTTAGCTCCAATGTATAATAGCGT
>JBIILT010000207.1:0-3480 GCA_044338355.1 Aquirufa sp. | reverse complement strand
CCAAGAATAGAGCGGATTAAACTACATTGTTCTGGATCTTCTCTTGTTCTACTTCATATAAATTTGCCGCTAATGCGTCTAAATATTGAACGGATTCCGTTGTATTATTGGAGAAGTTTCCGCCATAAATCGCCGAATCCATCTCATTCAACACCTTTTCCATCGCCTCGTCCGCTAGATTATCTAGCATTTCTTTCGAAGTAAAGGTGGTAAAAGGTAATTTCGTTAATTCCTCAATATATTTTTTCCAGGCTGAGAAGGCTTTCTCCAAATTGTTTAAACCCACAGGAGTGCCAGCGACTTGTCTTGTATAACGCTGAAACGTACGTCTAAATTCCCGATGACGACTCCACAATAAATAGCGTTTGAAGAGCTTGGTGATGGCACTTCCGAAAATCCAGTAGATTAATCCCGCCAAAATCAGTAAACTAATTCCCGCCGCAAAAACGTTTTTAAGTTCTGTTTTAGGGCTCAGGGGCTGGATGGGGATGCTTTGGTACAAAGAATCTAAATCAATCTGTTCCGGATGTGGCAATAAGCGCTTCAAATGCACGCTATCTACCACGGGATAAATGAGGGTACAATCGGGTTCTTGCAAAAGGTAAATCGGTATTTGCAGGTTTTGTACCGGGGCCAAATTAAACAAACGTAGCGTATAAACAGCAGAATCTAAAGACCCAGAAGCCGTCGTCTTGGTGGCAAAAAACTCGCGTTTGACCGTCTCAAATGCGCCAAAATTCTGGTTCGCATTCGGAAAAAATACTTCTTGTCCTTTCGGGTGACGTACATACAAAGAATAGTGAATCGGCTGTCCGATCACCACCGAATCCTCCTGAAACTTCCCCTTAATGATGAATGGCGTCTCTTGCATTAGCGTCTGGCATTAAAAAGTTTGACTAATGCCGGAACGAAATCCTCGCCCGAACGCAATTCAACGTAATCTGCGTGCCATTTTTTGCACATTTCTTTTAGTTCTACTCCCCGGTTTTTGACCTGCTGCTGAAGTAAATTTTTGAAACCACGCGTGGAGGTATTTACCCAAGTCGTCCGCTTACGTTCCGGATCATAGATGGGAATAATCCCCATGGAAGGCAATTGAATTTCTTGTTGATCAAGCGTATGTAAGACCACTAAATCGTGCTTCAAAGCTGCAGCGCGCAATAAATCTTCATATCCTTCATCGATAAAGTCAGATAAAACGAACAAAAGACTTTTTCGTTTTAAGGTCTGTAAAGCGAAGGTTAAGCCTGCCTTTAAATCAGTAGCTGAATTCTCCGCTTCCACTCTAAAAAGCTCTGAAATCACTTTATAACCATGCTTTTTGCCCATCGCAGGGGGCATGTATTTTTCGTTTTTATCGCTAAAGCAGACAAAGCCTAAATGGCTCGCTTCTTGAATCGCAGCAAAAGCTAGTACCCCAGCCACTTCTTTTAAAGTCTTGATTTTGCTATTTCCGCGTCTGCCCACGCTACCGGAGGCACTGACGTCGATTAAAAAGAAAACGGTTTGCTCTTTTTCCTCTTTAAAGAGTTTTACAAATGTCCCATGACCCTTCGATGAGGTGTTCCAGTCAATGTGCCGCACGTCATCTCCATAATGGTACTGGCGTAGGTCACTAAACTCTAAGCCCGATCCCTTAAAGACGGAGGAGAAATTTCCATGCATTTGCGTGTTAATCGCTTTTCTAATGCGAATTTCCAGCTGAACAACATGGGTCAGGAAGGCTTTAATGTCCATATCCACGAGACTAAATTACCTATTTTTTACCCAATCTGAATGAAATGAGCTAAAAGCTTTCTAATTTACGGGTATATTTACAAGATGAAAAAAGTCTATTTATTGCTTTTCTTGGCACTGGGGGTATTTGCTTTTAGTGCGTGCTCGGAAGAATCGGTGGGCAACCGATTAGAACAAGAGAAGATGGCACAGGTTTTGGCAGATATTCACATCGATGAAGCGATCGTCCAAAACATGAGCTTGGGCAATACCGACACAGCACTAGTGATTTTCCATGAGATATCGAAGCAATCGCTAAAAAAACGGGGTCTCGATTCTGCTATGGTTTCAAAAAGCCTGGGATCCTACGTGAAAGATCCAGCCGCTTTTATCAAATTATATACCCGCGTGAATGAAATTATTGAAGAGCGTGGAAAAAAAGCAGCGGCTAAAAAACCATGAGGAAACTTCTTTTCTTAGTATTGTTTGTTAATCTAATTTCTATGGGGCAATCTTCTTATATTCAAGGACATAGAGGTTGCAGGGGCTTGTATCCAGAGAACTCTTTACCCGCATTTCAACATGCCTTAGAGATGGGAGTGACCGTACTCGAAATGGACGTTTGTCTGTCTGCTGACGGTCAGGTCGTGGTCTCGCATGAACCCTATATGAATCCCTTGTATGCGTCTTTTCCGGATGGTTCGCCAGTGCTCGATGCATCCATTAATTTATATCAAAAAACCTATAGTGAAATCAAATCCTTCGACGTAGGTTCTCGTGGAAACAAGCTTTTCCCAGAACAAGTACGCGTATCGACCTATAAACCCTTGCTTTCAGAGGTTTTAGCCCTAGGGGAAGCCTATGCACGCAAGACAGGACGTCAGATTTTTTATAATATCGAAATCAAATCCGAACCCTCCGAATATGGAATCTCCCAGCCGGCGACGGTGAAAGAGTTTGCGGATCGGGTTTGGTCGGTGATTGCTGGGCAGATTTCGCCTTATGCCTTGATTTTGCAAAGCTTCGATTTTGCTGTATTAAAATACTGGAAATCAGAGATTCATCAAGGCCGTATTTCTGCCTTAGTGGAGAAAGAGTCACCGGAGCAGATGCTTGCTGACCTCGGTTTTGTGCCAGATATTTTTAGTCCATCGCATCGGTTTTTGACGAAGGAGCAGATTGATTTGTGTCACACGAAAGGCATGAGGGTTATTCCCTGGACAATCAATACGACCGCAGAAATGCAAAAATTCAGTGACTGGAAGGTAGATGGAATCATTACCGATTACCCTAATCGAGCACCTCAATTCCTTAAACCCTAAACATGTCGCTGTTTAATGAGACTTTGTTGTGGTTTATGAAGCGGCGGATGCCGCGGATTGAGGCGATGTATGAGCGGCCTTTGGAACTACAAGACCAGATGCTGCAAGGTCTTTTATCCCATGGCCGATTCACGGAATGGGGTTCTAAGCACGGTTATCAGGACATTAGTAGCTACGAAAAATTCAAGCAGCAAGTTCCCATTTCTACTTACGAAGAGATTTTTCCTTACATCGATCGAATGATGCAGGGGGAGCAAAATATCTTGTGGGATACGCCTATTAATTGGTTTTCTAAGTCTTCAGGTACTACGAATGCGCGCAGTAAATTTATTCCCGTTTCGAAGGAGTCGCTGGAGGAATGCCACATGATGGGAGGCAAAGATATGATTACGTTGCTGGCGGCGAATAAACCGGATACCAAAGTCTTCGAGGGCAAAGGCTT
>JBIILT010000206.1:0-3497 GCA_044338355.1 Aquirufa sp. | reverse complement strand
TACGTGATATTGGATGAGTCGCAGGCGATTAAGAATCCTTTGGCGAATATTACCAAAGCCGTTCAGAAATTAAATGCGAAATTCCGCCTTGTCATGACGGGAACTCCGTTAGAGAATTCAACCATGGACCTTTGGTCCCAGATGAATTTTGTTAACTCCGGTTTACTCGGAACTCAACGTTATTTCAAAGACCATTTCCAATTGCCTATCGAAAAGAAGGCAGATATGGAGAAGAAAAAGCGTCTTTATTTCTTAATTAAGCCTTATTTATTGCGTCGGGAGAAGCGTCAGGTAGCGGCTGATTTACCAGAAAAAATGGAATCGGTCACCTACTGTTCGATGACGGATGAACAAGAGCGTTTGTATGACAAGACAAAATCGTTCTACCGTGACGTGTTATTGAAGCAGATTAAGGACGAAGGATTACAGAAATCGCGCTTCTCTGTGTTACAGGGTTTGACGAAATTACGCCAGCTTGCGAACCATCCATCGCTGTGCGAGGAAGGTTATACAGGAGATTCGGGCAAGATGGAGGCCGTTTTAGAAAAACTAGAGACGGTCTTAGAGCAGCACCATAAAGTATTGATCTTTAGTCAATTTGTTCAACATTTGAACTTGATCAAGGCAGCCCTAGAGGAGCGTGGAATCGCCTATGCATACCTAGATGGTAGTACGGTAGACCGGAAGGGTCAAGTAGAAAGCTTCCAAAAGGATGACGGACAATCCGTTTTTCTTATTTCCCTTAAAGCCGGTGGGGTAGGTCTAAACCTGACCGCGGCTGATTACGTCTTCTTATTAGATCCGTGGTGGAATCCAGCGGCTGAGGCTCAGGCCATTGACCGTGCCCACCGTATAGGCCAAAAGAAAACGGTATTCACCTATAAGTTCATATCGAAAGAAACGGTGGAGGAGAAGATTCTTGCGTTACAGCAACGCAAAAAAGATTTGGCCTCAGAGCTAGTGACATCTGACGAAAGTATCCTACGCGCTTTGAGCGAAGACGAGGTACTCGATTTATTAAGCTAAGATTTTTACGAGAATATTTTTTGCCACCTCATGACTAATGAAGATGGGAGCTGCGTCGTTGATCGAAACGAAGATAGAACGATCGAATTCGTTGATCTCTTTTATAGCTAACTTTGCCCCTAAATTCAGATTTAATTTAGTTAACAACTGTAGGAATACGGCTGAATCCTGTGCTACCCCCATCAGTTTACAGGTTTTAGTTGCCTTGATATCAGAAAGGTGAGAATAGGCTAATTCAGGCAGAATTCCGTCTTTGCTCGGAATAGGATCACCGTGTGGATCCGTCTTAGGGAAACCCAGGTATTCATCTAATTTGTTAACTAGTTGATCCGATTCGATGTGCTCGAGTTGTTCTGCAATTTCGTGCACCTCATCCCAATTAAAGCCCATTTTGTCTACTAAGAAGACTTCCCAAAGTCGGTGCTTGCGCACAATCGACAACGCAATTTTTTCACCCTCCGCACTTAAACGAACCCCTTGGTACTTTTGGTAATTCACCCAGCCTTTATCGGCAAGCTTGCGTAACATATCCGTCACCGATGCAGCTTTCGTCTGCATTAACTCTGCCACAGCGTTCGTTGAAATGTCCTCAGAAGTTGCCTCTGAGAGCCTGTGGATGACTTTTAAGTAGTTTTCCTCGGTGAATGAAATTGCCATGCGGTAAAGATAGTAAATTAAATTTTTAGGTTAATCTAAAAATTATTTTTAAATTGTACAAAATTTTGAGTTATGTCGAGTCCTTGGCGTTCTAGTCCTAAAATGAAATCCCTCTCTGAAGTGTTTGGGACGATTCCCGTGCCGGCGGGGAATGGATTTTGGCAGAATTTACGTGCATTCATGGGACCAGGCTTTTTAGTTGCGGTAGGATATATGGATCCGGGTAACTGGGCGACGGATTTAGCGGGAGGAGCCTCCTTCGGATATACGTTGTTATCTGTCATCCTTATTTCAAGCATTTTTGCGATTGTATTACAGCATTTAGCCTTAAAGTTAGGGGTCGCTTCAGGGCGAGATTTAGCGCAGGCTTGTGGGGATGCCTTTTCTAAACCGGTGGCCATTTTTCTCTGGGTGGTCTGTGAAATTGCCATTGCAGCTTGCGATTTAGCCGAGGTGATTGGGTCAGCGTTAGCACTGCAATTGCTCTTTGGAATCCCGATTCTGGCCGGTATTGTCATCACAATATTAGATGTTTTTCTGATTTTATACTTCCAAAACAAGGGCTTCAAAGTCATCGAATCCATCGTTTTATCCTTGCTCATTGTCATCGTCTGCTGCTTTGCCTATGAGTTATTCATTTCTCAGCCTTCTATTTCGGGCATAATGGCTGGCCTTGTTCCGCAATCCTCCGTCGTGATGAATCCAAGCCAACTCTACGTGGCGATTGGTATTTTAGGCGCGACAGTGATGCCTCATAACTTGTATTTGCACTCGAGTATTGTCCAAACAAGGGCCATCAAGGATACAGAGGAGGACAAGGAGAAAGCCATTAAATATGCTACCTGGGATTCGACGATTTCCTTAGGTTTAGCCTTTTTTATTAATGCGGGGATATTAATTTTAGCTGCGGCTGCTTTCCATGGGAATAATTTGACCCACGTCGCAGATATCCGGGATGCTTATCAATTATTAGATCCCGTCTTAGGGAGTCAATTAGCTAGTATTTTATTTGCAGTGGCCCTATTAGCTTCTGGTCAAAACGCCACCCTAACCGGAACTCTTGCCGGCCAAATCGTCATGGAAGGTTTCCTAGATTTACGGATTGCCCCTTGGTTAAGACGTCTAATTACGCGTTTGATTGCCATCATTCCGGCTTTTTTCATTACCTGGATTTACGGGGAATCGAAGATAGGGGAGCTGTTGGTCTTCTCTCAAGTCATCTTATCGATGCAGTTAAGTTTCGCGGTGATTCCGCTAGTCATGTTTACTGGGGATAAACAGAAGATGGGTAAGTTCGCTAACTCGCCGCTATTGCAGGGGATTGTTTGGGTGATAACCGCGATTATTCTGGGCTTGAATATGTACCTGCTCGCTCAGGTTTTAGGATTCCTTTAAACCAGGTATCATCCCCTAGGTAATCAATTGCTCGCCATTTTACGGGTAGTTGCGGCTCAGGAATCCCTTCATTCAATGATTTAGGACTTCTTATTTTCCAAATCTCATCCACAATACCCTCCGCAAACAATCTTTCCATCGTTTGAGCACCTCCTTCTACTAGGATTGATTGAATTCCAAGCTGTAGAATTTCCGAAGTCGACTTTAAAACACGCGTTTCTCTACCATCTTGTAGGACTTTTGCCATTGAGGGTATTCTGCCAGAAGGATCTAAGACAATTCGGATGGGATTATTTCCCTCCACAAGGCGAGTAGTTAAAGAAGGATTATCGTTGATGATCGTTTGAACGCCCACTAATATCCCTTGGTGCTCTGCTCGCATTTGATGTACGCGAATGGCGGATAATTCAGTGGAAAGT
>JBIILT010000205.1:0-3507 GCA_044338355.1 Aquirufa sp. | reverse complement strand
GATGGCTGAAACTAATGCTGAGTAAAACCCAAGGCATTGTCATTTCCTACCTGCGCTATCGAGAAACTTCGATAGTAGTGAATGTCTATACATCTGAAATGGGGATTTGTTCTTACATCGAAAATGGGGTTCGATCTGTAAAAGCCAAACACAAAATGGCCTTGTTTCAACCTCTCACTTTATTGGATTTAGAGGTCTACTACAAGCCCGGAAAAGGCCTGCACCGGATTTCAGAGGCCAAATGTTTCTTCCCCTACCAAGCGATTCCCTTCGACATAGCGAAGTCTTCGCTCGCACTTTTCTTATCTGAAGTATTGAGTAAAGTCTTGAAGGAAGAGGAGGCGAATCCCGTGCTGTTTGAGTTTTTATCCCAATCCTTGCAATATCTGGACCGGGCCTCTGATAATTATGAGAACTTTCATCTGCAGTTTCTTTGGCAGCTCGCCTCTTTTCTGGGCTTCGGGGCGAGTACCTCAGCAGAATTTTACCAGCAGTTAAAAGCGGCAGGCCGCATCGTGCCTACCTTTCAGGGCCTTGATGCCTTGGTACAGGCTGATTACGGCCATCCTTTTGTGCTGCATCGGGCGGAGCGAAAAGAATTATTGGCCGGTATGCTACATTATTACCAATTGCACATGGAAAACTTCGGAGAGATTCGTTCCTTGCAGATATTACAAGAAGTATTAGCCTAATGCCAAATCTATACTCCCTGACGCCCTCGGCGCAGCCGAACTTTATAGACATCATCTTTCAGTTTACCCCTCGCAAACCGGGAAAACAGGTGATTCAATTACCCATTTGGCGTCCAGGAAGATATCAGGCTCAAAACTTCGCGAAGAATATTCCGGTACTCAAGGCCTACAGCGGAGGGGTGCCCATTGCAATTTCTAAAATTGCCTCGTCTACTTGGACTTTAGAAGCATCGGAACCCGTTGAAATTCGTTATAACTATTATGCGAATCAACCGGATGCGGGTGGATCAGTCGTAGCAGAGGATTTGATTTACATCAATTTCATCAATTGTTTGCTCTATGTAAAAGGGCGCGAAAACGAGCGTTGCGAAATACACATTCAAATGCCCGACGGCTGGAAAAGTGTGTGCACCTTCAAGAATGGGGGCAAATACCGCGAGCTTGTGGATTCTCCCTACCTTGCAGCGCCAGCCATTTTTCAGCATAAATGGAAATGCAATGGCGTGAAATTCGCCATCGATGTGGTGGGATCGCGCCAGGCTTTGACCAAGAAATTAACAGACGCTTACGAAAAATTCACCCAAACCCAGCTCGACTGGATGGGTCATTTCCCCGTCAAAGAATACCACTATATGCTCTGGGTTTGCCCATCTCCCTATTACCACGGCGTGGAGCACACGAAATCGACGATGATGGTGATGGGCCCGCCAGACCGCGATGCCTACGAAGACTTGATCGGCCTGGGTTCTCACGAACTATTTCACGTTTGGAATATTGCGACGATTCGCCCTGCAGAATTGTTCCCCTATGCCTATGACCTCGAAACCCCATTTTCTACGGGTTGGGTGGTAGAAGGAATCACGACCTATCTAGGGGATTGGTTTTTGTATGAGTCAGGAGTTTGGACTCGGCAAGAATACTTGGCAGGTTTATTAGGCAACTTGAAATTGCATTTTGATCGCGACGCCCAGGCGCAGCAATCGCTGGAGGAAAGTTCGATCGATTTATGGCTAGATGGCTATGGAACAAGTTTGCCGGACAAGCGCGTGTCGATTTATTACAAAGGGGCGGTGGTGGCACTGGCTTTGGACCTAAAAATGCAATCGAAAAACGGCAAATCACTTCGTGAAGTGATGCGCGCTATGAACGTAGAGTTCGGGCAGCTGAAAAAAGGCTACACGAAAGCTGATTTCATCCGGATCTGCGAGGAGGTTTACGGCGAATCTTTACAGGAATTCTTCCAGAATTATGTCGAAAAATCAACAGATATTACTACAGATTTACAGCAGATTATTGCAAAATTAGGAATGAAATTCGAGCGCGACCCAGAGAAAGGGTGGACATTAATGGATTATAACGCAATTTAATTGCGCATTTTGTCTTAAAAGTATATATTTTGTCTTTTTAGTATCTACTAATTTTCCTCAGAGTTTAGGAATTTTACTGTAATGAAAGATTTCCCTACTTTAATTCGAAAGGCTCGATTAGACAAAGGCTATAGCCAAGACTATGTTTCTACTGAAATAGGCATCACCTTATCCGCTTATTCTAAAATTGAGCGTGGGCTGACCGATCCTTCTTTAAGTAGAATGAAGCAAATTGCAGGGGTGCTTGAAGTGGATTTATCTGTTCTATTTAAGCCAAAAGATTATCCTCATTTTTCTGGCGTCGCTGATCCTGGCGGAGCAACCACCCCCGTTTCTCGTTACGAATTCGAAGCGTATGTAGGTTTAGTTCGTGACCTTCAGGAACGATTACGCGATTTAAACGATCGCCTCCTTTAATCCCCCTTTTTCATTGCGGAATCAGGGCTTATGCCTAAATTGCAGGTTCAAAATCAATCCCTATGTTGAATAGACCGCGTCGTAACCGTTCCAGTGCCGCTATCCGTACGATGGTGGAGGAAAATCGCCTTTCGGTGAAGGATTTACTCTTCCCTCTTTTTGTGATGGATGGTTCTGCCACTAAAACCGAAATCAAGTCGATGCCGGGCATTTACCGCTACACTACCGACCTTTTATTGAAAGAAATCGAGACGTGTTTGAACCTAGGAATTACCTCTTATGCTTTGTTTCCTCAGGTCGCTGAGGAGCGCAAGGATACGTTAGCGACTGAATCGCACCGCCAAGGCAGTCTGTATTTAGAGGCCATTCACGCCGTGACGAGTCGTTTCCCTGAGATTTCGATGTTAACTGACGTGGCGATGGATCCATATAGTTCGGATGGGCATGATGGAATCGTTAAGAATGGCGAGATTTTGAATGATGAGACTTTAGAGGTGTTGGCCAAAATGGCCGTAGCCCAAGCCCAAGCCGGATCTAAACTAATAGGTCCTTCCGATATGATGGATGGCCGCGTGGGTTATTTACGCGATTCCTTAGACGATGCCGGTTTCACAAATGTGAGTATTATGGCCTACAGCGCGAAATATGCATCTGCTTTTTACGGACCATTCCGCGATGCCTTGGAGTCTGCGCCTAAATTTGGCGATAAAAAGACCTACCAAATGAACCCCGCTAACAGCCGCGAAGCGCTGCGCGAGGCAGAATTAGATGAATTAGAAGGAGCAGATTTCTTGATGGTTAAACCGGCTTTGGCCTACTTAGACATCATATCGCTACTCCGCGACAATACCAATTTACCGATCGCCGCCTATAATGTTTCTGGCGAATATGCGATGGTCAAAGCAGCCGCAGCAAACGGTTGGATCGACGGCGAAAAGGCCATGCTAGAAAGCTTGCTTTCGATGAAGCGTGCTGGAGCCCAGGTCATTTTGACCTATTTTGCCAAAGAATTTGCCCAATTAAAAATATCC
>JBIILT010000204.1:0-3509 GCA_044338355.1 Aquirufa sp. | reverse complement strand
ACAGGGTTTATCATAGGAGGAAGAAAGCTGTTTCCGCTCAATAAACGCAATAAGTCATTTATTCGATTTGATATCGAATTTACGCAATTGCAACTAATGGACCCTGCTTTAGTGATTAGGGCCACTGCTGGTGAACCTAATCGATATAGCTGGTATACCAGCACAGAGATACGGCAAGGATATACTCAAAACGCGAAATTGCTAGGTGCCACCATAGGACCAGGTTCTAATAGCCAAACCATTAATTTGAGCTGGCACAAAGGCCATAATTTAATCAGACTTCATGCGGAGCGTTTAGCTCGAAATAATGACTTTTACCTCTATCAATATTATGCTACGGGGTATACGAATCGATATTGGGTGAATTTGATGGTGGGAGCAGAAGCTCAAGTAGAAGTAGGGAAACACCTACTCCTAGGAGGATCTATTTTCCAAACTACTGTGAACAACTACATGTGGGTGCGTCTTGAAGATGGATCCGGATGGTCTGATTCGTCTTCTAAATCGGATTATACTAACCTCCAATGGCAGTTTTCTCTAAAATACAGTCTTCATGGAAGCCGTTAAAAAACTTTATTTGCAGGCCTATTTCTTTGTCATGGCACTCTATGTGTTTTTTAACAAGGGCATTGCCTATAGTTTTTTAGCGGAAGCGATTTGGGTTGGGGGATTTATTGTCTTGTTTCTAACTAGAAAGGAGTACACCTTTGTTTGGGATAAGCGAACAAAGATTTTGGGGCTTTTTCTGCTAGTAACGCTGGGTTATATTGGATGGGGATTAAGGTCCTATACCCTCTTCGATGTCGTTCGAGACTCCTTTGTTATTCAATATGCTTGGTTTGCCTTTTTTGTTTTTTTATTCAAGGATCTGCAGGAAACCATGTGGAAATACCTTCTAATGATTTATACCTGGTTCCCGCTTTTTGCCTTGTTTAATTTTTACATTCAGAACTTTTCGGAATTCTTTGACAGCCGCGTATTTTTCGGAACGGTTCCTTTTGCCCTATACAAGTATGGCGATATGGGTGTGCATCTATTAATCTCCTCGCTCGTATTAATGTTGTATTTAAGAGAACGCTCTATCCGTTTTCAAGTAACGATGGCCATGGCGATACTATTAAATTTATTAATAATAACCGCCTATTCTCGCTCGGGGATGCTAGCCTATCTGATCGGATTAGGACTATTTGTGGTATACACGAAACAGCAAGCGGTGCGGGATTTAATGAAGAGATACCTACGTTACCTTCCGCTTGTTTTATTAGTGGTGCTTCCGCTATATGGTTCGATAAAGGTGAGGGAAAATTTCCAAGGGCGGAAAGTGGGGATGGAGCAATTAGTGGAGAATGTGAGCTCTATTTTTGGTTCGGGCAAAGATGTAACCTTAGAGGATAATAAAATATGGCGCTTGGTATGGTGGGCCAATATTTTGAATTATAGTGTTAGTCCTGAATTCATTATACAAGGGAAGGGGCTAGGGATGAGTCTAGCCGAAAGTGATGTAATAGCAACGGATTCAGATGATTTAAGGTCGCCTCACAATTTTAATTTAACGATGTTGGCCCGTTTTGGGTGGCCTCTTTTTCTTTTGTGGTCTTACTGGTTATTTTGCCTGTTTAAACCGCTATTTCAGCGAAAATTAGAGGATCAACAACTGATGATTTCTTGTGTGCTGTTTACTTTTTGGTTGAATGGCAGCTTTGATGTGTTTCTGGAAGGGCCTATGGGAGCCTTCCCTTTTTGGACTTGGGTAGGCTTATATCTCCTCGAGGATTATTTCCCGACTAAAAAAATAGCCTCTTAGTACGCGTTCTGGTCGCCCCTAAAGAAGTTAATGACGGTTTGAAGGATGATTTGGCAATCTAACCAAAATGACCAGCGGTGAATATAACTCAAGTCAAAGTCTACGCGTTCCTGCATTTCCTCTGTTGTTCGAGTCTCCCCTCTACATCCATTTACCTGAGCCCAGCCACTGATTCCTGGCAATACGATGTGTCGTAACATGTAATTATCTACCGTATTCATAGATTCGATGTTCAATGGAGTCGGGTGCGGCCTAGGTCCTATCACCGACATATTGCCCAGCAAAACATTCCAAAACTGCGGAATTTCATCCAAGTTCGTCTTGCGTAAAAATGCGCCAATTCGGGTAATCCGAGGGTCATCTTTGTGCGCCTGCAGGTAATTCCCATCTTTATCTATGTCCTCACTTTCCTGGACCATCGTACGGAATTTATAGCAGATCAAGGTCTCATTATTTAAACCCCAGCGTTCTTGTCTAAAGAAAATAGGTCCCTTGGAGGTCAATTTGATCAGTAAGGCTATCAGTGGAAACAAAATAAGCCCGAAGGTACAGAAGAACAAAATCGAAAAACATATATCAAAAATGCGCTTCAAAATACGATTTTCCATACGATCCAGAGGCAAACGCCCCACATTAACTACGGGTACTTGACCGATAGTTTGTATACTGATCGAAGAGGTGGCGTATTGCTGGAAGTCAGGTAAAATACGAACTTTAGTCCGATAGTAATCACAAATATTGATACATCGCTGTATAGTGGAATAATCGTCCGTGGGTAGGGCAATTACCACCTCGTCAATATACCGGGATTTCAAAATAAGGTCTAGCTGGCTGATTTTACCTAAATAATCACAACCCTTGATATTGTTCATTTCATCATCGATGATTCCCTCCACCTTATAGCCGTAGTAATAGTATTTCTGTACAGTATCGAAGAAGTTCTTCGCCGCAGCTGTCGCACCTATGAGTAAAACTACGTCATTCATCCGTCCTTGGTAAAATGCCGCGTGGCGATTTTTTCGTAAAATATACTTTGAAACCGCAGCCAAGACAAAATTAGCGCCAATAAAATAGACAAAAAAGAGGAAATCATATGCCCCACTCGGCTTTAAAAAGAAGAGACTCGAGCTGAGTAAAATGGTAAATAATACGAGGTGGTAAACGATGAAAATAATCTCTTCAGCATATTTATTCGAGCGTCTGTCTGCGTACAATTTTGAAAAAGAGGAGACAAAATACCAGATGATCAGCGAAAGTATTCCAAAAGCCGGATTCCATTGCTCTAGATGTCCAGTACCCCAAATAGCCAACGTATAAGCCGCGATGACTACAAGGGCATCGTTCAAATAGCGAATCAACACAAACCGATTGGACTTTTTGTTCATAAAAATCTTTATTACTCAAATTTACAACATTGCGCTTAATCCTCCCTAAATTTGTTCATGCTAAAACGGATCTTTTTTTTCTTTTTTACGTCACAAATCTATGCCCAGACAGTTCCTGTGGGCATGCCGGATTATTCAGAAGAGCGCCTTCGCAATCAGCAATTGATTTCAGGTGCTCATAATTCGTTTACTATTAGGCCTGTGGCTGACACCACTAAGCCACGTCTACTGCCTGTTACTATCCTGACTTCCTATAATTCTCTGGTTCCCATGGGCTGGAATGACGGTGCAATGATCCCAGCGAGAGGCCTACAAACCTA
>JBIILT010000019.1:0-12816 GCA_044338355.1 Aquirufa sp. | reverse complement strand
AATACCTTACCAGTTCCGATGATGAACATCTTAAACGGAGGTTCTCACGCGGACAACTCGATTGACTTCCAAGAATTCATGGTGATGCCAGCGAAAGCAGAGTCTTTCTCTCACGCTTTACGTATGGGTACGGAAGTTTTCCACGCATTGAAAGGTGTGTTGAAGTCCAAAGGTTATTCCACTAACGTAGGTGATGAAGGTGGTTTTGCACCGAATATCAAGTCGAACGAAGAAGCCATCGAAATCGTATTACAATCAATCGAAAAAGCAGGTTACAAGCCAGGCGAAGAAATCTTCATCGCCATGGATGCAGCTGCATCAGAATTCTATGACGAGAAAACAGGTCTTTATACGTTCAAAAAATCTGACGGAAAGCAATTGAACTCGATGGAGATGGCAGCTTATTGGAAGACTTGGGCTGACAAATACCCAATCATCTCGATCGAAGATGGTATGGCTGAAGACGATTGGGCAGGTTGGGCTGAGCAAACGAAATTGATCGGTTCTAAATGTCAATTAGTAGGTGACGATTTGTTCGTTACCAACGTGAAGCGTTTACAACAAGGTATCGATAAAGGCGTTGCAAATGCCGTTTTAGTGAAGGTAAACCAAATCGGTTCATTAACAGAAACGATTGATACGGTGAACTTAGCGAAACGCAATTCATACAAAAACATTATGTCACACCGTTCAGGAGAGACAGAAGATGCAACAATCGCTGACTTAGCAGTTGCGTTGAACACAGGCCAAATCAAAACTGGTTCTGCATCTCGTTCTGACCGTATGGCTAAATACAACCAATTGCTTCGCATTGAGGAGGAATTAGGGGCTAACGCATATTTCCCAGGTTTGAATTTCTAATACTATGCTTGAACGCGTTCGTAGTCTATTTTTAGGGCCAAATCGTTTCTACTACGTCTCCACCAGTATTTTATTGGTTTGGATGTTCGTTTTAGATAGCAATGATATAACGGTTCAATATAGACTTTACACCGAACTGGCAGACTTAAAGGCAGAACATGAATACTATCGGCACAAATTAAAAGAGCTGAAAAGTGAACGTGCTGCCGTGATGGGCAACCCGGCGTTGTTAGAAAAATACGCGCGAGAGAAATATTATATGAAGCGTCCTTCTGAGGATGTCTTCGTGATCGTCGATCAGGATAATCAACCGATTGAGAAATAAAAAAGGCCCGGCATTCACCGGGCTTTTTTTATTTTAATTGAAAGCATAAAGAATAAAGCACAAAGCATAAATTTGGAATCGCCTATGGCGAATCGTGTAGTGCAATTTGTTTAATATGCCTCTCCGGCTCCCAAACCCAATAATGTGTGAAATAAAGTCCGAAAGCAAAAACGACATTTCCAGGTATTGACAGAATGTGTCAAAACGCGAAAATGCCATTTAGCACTTTGAAAGTATTATAACCATTTTGTGCCCAAGAGGCGTCTCAAGGCCACCTCGGACTAAGCAGCTTAGCAGCGACTAAGTCCCTCAGGGACGACTAAATCGCGTAGCGATGACTAAGCCCGCAGGGCGACTAGAATAACGCCACCCCCGTCATCTCTTTCGGTTGAGACACACCCATTAGTTTCAAGATGGTAGGTGAAACGTCCCCTAATTTTCCATCGCGAAGCTCAGGCTTGAAGTTCTTGTCTACTAAAATACAAGGAACCAAATTTGTAGAGTGCGCCGTGTTAGGTGAACCATCTTCGTTCATCATTACGTCCGCGTTACCGTGGTCAGCGATGATGATGAAGGAATAGCCATGTGCTAGACCCGCAGTTACTACTGCCTCAGCGCAAGCATCTACCGTTTCTACTGCCTTAACTACGGCAGAGAAAACACCCGTATGCCCCACCATATCTGGATTAGCGAAGTTTAAGCAGACGAAGTCTACCTCTTCTTTTTCTAATTCCGGGATCAACGCATCGCGAAGATCTGCGGCAGACATTTCGGGTTGAAGATCGTAGGTCGCGACTTTTGGGGAGTTGCGTAAGATGTTTTGTTGTCCTTCAAAAAGCGCCTCCCGGCCACCGGAGAAGAAGAACGTAACGTGTGGGTATTTTTCGGTTTCGGCGATGCGAATTTGTTTTTTGCCAGCGCCCTCTAAAACTTCACCCATGGTCATAGGCAAGTTAGAATCGTTGAAGATGACGTGGACGTTTTGGAATTCTTTATCGTATTCCGTCATCGTCAGGTAGTACAAATTCAATTTATGCATGTTCTCCTCGTGGAAATCACGCTGCGTCAAAGCCTGTGTGATTTCGCGACCGCGGTCGGTGCGGAAATTGAAGCAGATCACCACGTCGCCTTCTTGAATATTTCCGATAGGAGCACCAGCGGCATCCGTAATGATGATCGGGTGGATGAATTCGTCGGTTACACCAGCTGCATAGCTTTCTTCGATGGATTTTAGCACATCTGTAGAAGGATTTCCTTCGCCGTGGACCATTGCCTTGTAGGCCAAAGCCACGCGCTCCCAGCGATTATCCCGGTCCATCGCGTAGTAACGACCCGTTACGGACGCGATTTGCGTGTTGGTTTTTAACGTATGATGGTATAAATCGGTCATGAATTTAAGACCTGATTTGGGATCCGTATCGCGACCATCTGTAAAAGCATGGACGAAAACCTTGCCTAGACCAGCTTCAGAGGCTGTCGAAAGCAAAGATTTCAAGTGCTCGATATGTGCGTGAACACCACCATCTGAAACCAGGCCCATGAAGTGAACGGACTTGTTATTCGCTTTCGCGTAGTCAAATGCTTTTGCTAATTCAGGCTCCTGGCCTAAGGTATTTTCAGTGACTGCTTTGTTGATGCGAACGAGGTTTTGGTAGACCACGCGGCCTGCCCCTAAGTTCATGTGACCCACTTCGGAGTTACCCATTTGGCCCTCTGGTAAACCTACTGCTATGCCGGACGCCTCTAATTTCGAGTGCGCATATTTGCCGTAAAGCGAGGAGATAAAGGGCGTTTTGGCCGCGTCGATGGCGGAAACTTTGGGGTTTGTTGCGATGCCCCAGCCATCTAAGATCATTAAAACTACTTTCTTATCCATTCTTTATCGTATTACATTTCGCTGCAAAATTACCCATTTCTAGGCAATTACCCTAGATTCTATTATTCATTTGTTCTGCCAAAACCTTAATATCCACCACCTCTATCGTCTTCTTCTCCACAGGAAAAGCAGAAACCTCGATCATCGCTTTGGCTAACTCTTCCAAAGTCGACGCCGTCTTCCCCGCCACCAATAACAATATCGGATAGATCCAATTGACATATTTATAGTATTTCAAGGTGAATTTATTCCCCTTCATCGGCTCCAAATACCCCGGCCTAAATGCATAGGCATCTCGAAAGCCCATCTTTTTCAGATCGTTTTCCGTCTTTCCCTTCACCCGAGCCCACATAATCGAACCCTCTTCGCTGCTGTCCGTTGACATCCCAGAAATATAGCTAAAGCTGATGTTTTTGGGCATTTGGGCAGCAAAACCCAAAGTCAAATCGTAAGTCTTGCGTCTAAATTCCTCCTCCTTCATGCCCACAGACGAAACCCCCAGGCAAAAAAGGCAAGCGTCATAGTCTTTTACGACCTCTTTGATCTCTTCAGGCTGATAAAAATCGGCCAAAAAATACTCTTTTAACTTCGGATGCGAGTGACCAGATGGCTTGCGACTAATCGCCAAAACCTCCTTCACAAAAGGCGACCGCAACGCCTCCAGCATCACGCCCTCGCCTACCATTCCGGTCACACCGGTCACAATCACTTTGATTTGTGGAATTTCCATTGTAGAATTGAAAAAATATTAAACCTATGTCTACCTCTCGCCGCGACTTTATCGCCCTTGCCTCCACTTTGCCCTTTGTGGCATCAACAGAATCCTCTACGAAAATGACCTTTATACATCACGTTTTGTTTTGGGCCAAAAACCCCACCTCCACCACCGAAACCGATCAACTTTTCCGCGCCCTAAAAGCTTTAGGAACACTCCCAATGATCACTTCAGCCCACGTAGGCAAGCCAATCGTCACCGATTTTGACAAACCCGTAACAGAAGCAAGTTACACCTTTTCAGTGGTCCTCGTTTTCGACAGCGCCGAAAAAGAAAAGGAATACCTCTACCACCCCCTCCACAAGAAGTTCATAGATGAGAACAAGCACCTTTGGGGAAAAGTTCAGGTGATAGACTCGCTTGCGTAGCAAGTCGCCGCGAAGCGGCTTGGTTGCGACGCTTCGCTAAGTCGTCACTTTGTGACTCTGTCGCCCTATGAATTTGAACATTGCTCTTTGAACTTTGAATATTGACAAAAACTGTCAATACCTGAAAAGCCCTCTCAGTGCTTCGAAGTTTATTTCACACATTATTGGGTTTAAGGCTCATAGAGGCAGATTACATAAAATCCACCACCGATTCGCCGGAGGCGAAACCATCTTTATGCTCAATGCTTTGAGTCACAGGCTCATTTATCGCATAGAACGACGTCCTAAAATATACATCCCCACCGCCGATACGAGTAGCAATACCACCGAAATCACATCTTGCCAGCGCAATAGCTCAGGGCGGGCAAACAACAGCCCCCACGATGACGCCGAAATTCCGGTAAAGACTGCTAAAAACGTCCGCGGCAACATCCCCAAAGTTCCAGCCGTTATAAACCAACGAAAGGGCACACCCACGAAGGCCATGATCGCATTCGTGATGGCGAAGGGGAAAATTGGAGAAAGCCGCGCGAGGAATACCCACGAAAAGGAGGATGACCGCACTTTCGTTAGGAAGCTAGAAGGAACGCGCGACAGCAGAGCTGTCGCGCCGAATTGTTTGGCGAGAAAATAACCCAAAGCTGAAGCCGCCGAATAAGCCAATATCAATGGCAACAAACCTGAAAAGCCATACACATAGCCCGTAAACAAGGCGAAAAACGTCGTAGGACAAAGCGCCAGACCCATAATCAAGGCAGCACAAATCCAAAAAACCACCGAACCCAGCAAAGAAAACGAGGTAAAAAACGCTGGATTTGCCAGCGCGTAATAGCCCAAAAAGCCAGACGCCAGCAGCGGTAAAAGCCCCATCCAAACAAGGTAAAGCGATTCGTAAACGAGTTTTTTGTTCATAAAAGGGCCGCGCGAAGGAGGCGATTATCCCCCAAAGTTAATACCTTTGTAAGCTTATGGAAATTGCAATCATAAAATACAATGCGGGAAATGTGGCGTCGGTGATGTACGCGTTGGATCGTATTGGGCAAAAGTACCAATGGACGGATGACGAAGAGGAGATTAAAAACTCCGACAAAGTGATTTTTCCTGGGGTGGGCGAGGCCAGTACGGCGATGGCTTATTTGAAAGAAAAGGGCCTAGACGCATTGATTAAAGGCCTGAAGCAACCTGTTTTGGCCACGTGTATCGGCATGCAATTGTTATGCAAGCACTCGGAAGAAGGTAATACGGATTGCATCGGGGTGTTTGACGTGGAGGTGAAGAAGTTCGTAAGCAAAGACTTGAAAATTCCGCATGTAGGGTGGAATTCGATCGTGCAGAAAGGCGAGAATCCTTTGATGCAAGGACTGAAAGAAGAAGAATTCGTCTATTTCGTACACTCCTTTTATGCGCCATTAAATACGTATACGACAGCGGTTTGTGAGTATGTGCATCCGTTTTCGGCCATGTTACAGAAGGATAATTTTTATGCCGCGCAGTTTCACGCGGAGATCAGCGGCAAGGCTGGCGAACAAATTTTGAAAAATTTCTTAGCACTCTAATATGTTTCAATTAATTCCGGCGATCGATCTGATAAATGGGCAATGCGTACGCTTGACTCAGGGGGATTATGGCCAAAAAAAGGTCTATTCCGAGGATCCTTTGGAGATTGCCAAAGCCTTCGAGGGAGCTGGAATTCAGCGATTACACTTGGTGGATTTGGACGGAGCAAAAGCAAAAAAGATTGTCAACGCAGCCGTATTAGAGCGAATCGCATCGAATACATCACTGCACATTGATTTTGGCGGAGGAGTTCAGTCCGACGAAATGATCGATATGGCTTTTTCTGCGGGAGCGGCGCAGATTACCGCCGGCAGTATTGCCGTGCGTAATCCTGCGCTGGTCTGCGAATGGTTGCAGAAGTATGGGCCGGAGAAGATTATTTTAGGCGCAGACGCCCAAAACGAAATGATCGCTGTGTCTGGTTGGCAGGAGAATTCGAATATCTCGATTTTTGACTTTTTGGAGGATTATACGGCGAAAGGTGCGAAATATGTGATTTCAACGGATGTCGCCAAAGACGGCTTATTACAAGGTCCCAGCTTCGATTTATATGAAAAGATTCAGGCCTCGAGCCCATCGCTGAGCGTCATTGCGAGTGGTGGCGTGGCTTGTATGGAGGATCTATTTCGCTTGCGGGAAATGAATTTGTTTGGGGTGATTGTGGGGAAAGCGTTTTATGAGGGTCGGATTAGTTTAGCGGATTTGGCCAAATTTTCAGCCCAAATCGTATAAGAAATATGTTAACAAAACGCATCATACCATGTTTAGACATTAAAGAAGGGCGGACCGTGAAAGGGACGAACTTTGTGGATCTGCGCGATGCCGGCGATCCGGTGGAGCTGGGGGCCCTTTATGCGCAGCAGGGGGCGGATGAGCTGGTGTTTTTAGATATTACGGCGACGGTTGATGACCGGAAGACTTTGGTTAATTTAGTGCGCGAAGTCGCGCGGCATGTGAATATTCCCTTTACTGTGGGTGGTGGAATTTCGTCCATTGCGGACGTTTCAGCCTTGTTGAACGCCGGCGCGGACAAAGTTTCCATTAATTCCTCTGCCGTGCGCCGGCCGGAGCTGGTAGATGAATTGGCTTTGGCTTTTGGCTCTCAATGCATCATCGTCGCGATCGACACACGCTTTGAACCCGCCGCGGGCCTGGACTTCGTCCACACCCACGGCGGCCGTCGAATCACCGAATTAAAAACCCTCGAATGGGCCCGCGAAGTAGAAAACCGCGGCGCCGGGGAAATCTTATTAACCTCGATGGACGCCGACGGCACGAAAGCAGGCTTCGCCTGTGATTTAACCGCCAAAGTATCCTCAGCAGCCTCTATTCCCATCATCGCCTCTGGCGGAGCGGGAACGATGGAACATTTTACCGAAGTATTTACCAGTGGCAAAGCCGACGCCGGTCTCGCCGCTAGTATATTTCACTTTAAAGAAATTGAAATTTTGGCATTGAAGAATTACCTTGCAACTCAAGGCATCCCGATGCGCATTTAATAGAAACATGTCAAAGCAACCCGATTTTTCCAAAGGCCTCGTGCCCGCCATCATTCAAGATGCGTCTACGCGCACGGTTCTCATGTTAGGCTACATGAATGAAGAGGCGTATGCGAAGACAGTATCTGAGCAGCGCGTGACGTTTTTTAGCCGGTCGAAGAACCGTCTTTGGACCAAAGGCGAAGAATCAGGCAATTTCCTTGACGTTGTCAGCCTTTCGATTGATTGCGACGCTGACACCATTTTAATTCAGGCCAAACCAGCCGGCCCCACCTGCCACACCGGAGCAGATACCTGTTTCGATGAGTCAAATGCAGACAACGCCGCTTGGTTAGATCAGCTAAAGCACGTCATCCGAAGCCGCAAAACGGCACCTTCGGCTTCATCTTATACCGCTTCCCTATTCCAATTAGGCACTCATAAGATTGCCCAAAAAGTAGGCGAAGAAGCCGTCGAACTCGTTATCGAAGCTTTAATGAAAAACGATGACCTCTTCAAAGGCGAAGCGGCGGACTTAATTTTCCACTTATTAGTCTTATTAGAAGATCGCGGCATCGATTTAAACGAAATCATCGCGGTTCTTCAATCTCGTCACGCATCTAAATAATATATACTATGATCGGTTTTATCATTCGTTACATCATTATTGCTGGGGTCGTATTAGTTATCCCGCGCTATTTAAAGGGAATAACAGTAGACGGTTATACAACTGCACTTATAGTCGCTTTAGCGATGGGCTTCGTGAATTCTTTCATTAAGCCAGTGTTGAAGATCATTAGCTTCCCTATCACGTTTTTGACTTTAGGCTTGTTTTCTCTGGTCATTTCCGTAGGTCTAGTGTATCTAGTGGCTGCCTATGTTCCAGGTTTTGTGGTTACGGGGTTTATTGCGCCGTTGATTTTTAGTTTACTGGTGTCGCTTTCTACTTCTTTTGTAGGGCTGTTTACTCGCTAGGGCACTTATTGCTATTTTAAGTCGTCTGGTACTGAGAGGGCTTTTCAGGTATTGACAAATTCTGTCAATATTAGAGTATAACCGACACCTCTAATCGTCCTCCAAAACCTAATTCTACAATCTTTTGCAGTGTAGAGATTCGAGCCTCTTTTAGGTTATTCTCAATTTTAGAAATATAGGACTTAGTTGTTCCCACTTTTTCTGCTAGTTCTGCCTGAGTCATGCCTAATTCTAAGCGCTTGACTTGGATCAATACGCCTGCCTTGAAGATTTGATATCCAGCTTCATATTCATCTCGTTCTTTTGAACCCACTTTGCCATAGTATCTGTCTTTATGTTCCGCGAAGGTCGTCAGGTTTTTGTTTTTCATATTCTGATTTTAATTTTAAAGCTAATCTTATCTCTTTTTTAGGTATTTTTTGAGTCTTTTTCTTAAATCCATTGATTAAAATAACCAGTTTCCCCGTCTCGAAAAAGCAAAATATTCGAATGATATCGTTCCCTACCTGAACTCTAATTTCATAAAGCCCATCTGTATTAACGATGTGCTTAAAATAGGTGTCTGGGACACGCCAAAGGTCTTCTATTACATCAAAAGTCCAATATATTTTATTCTGAATGTCTATCGATTGCTTACTTACGAATTCCAAAAAGTAGTTCTTGTAAAAAGTTATTTTCCTGTATTTCTGATTCTCGCTCACATCAAAGGTAGTTAAGTTTCACTATAGTGCAACAATTGTTTACCTATTCCTCAAATCATTCAAAAACTTCTTCGAATCAAAAATCAACTGATTCCTGGATACAGGGGCCACAATGACCGATTCGGTATAGACTTCTTGGTTTTTTTCGATGATTGTAATGGTCACTTTAGTGAATTTGTAGGGGCCCATATGGCCATTGTAGAAAAGTAAGGGATCTTTAGGGGTGAAGAAATTCAACATGTCTTTAGTGGTTTAGTGGTTAGAGACGCCGTGGCGGCGGAATTGAAAATGTCTAAGCGTT
Source organism: Aquirufa sp. (assembly GCA_044338355.1). Lineage (GTDB taxonomy): Bacteria > Bacteroidota > Bacteroidia > Cytophagales > Spirosomataceae > Aquirufa. Next base: position 3,599 of record JBIILT010000019.1, on the reverse strand, counting down.
ACGACTTTGTGTGGATCGTAAGTGATGGCGTTTTTGAGGATGATTTTGAAGCTGAATTTTCTTTCTTGTTTTACTCTGTGAAGTTTAAGAAAATAGAGCAGGTCTTTTTCAGCGTCCGCTAAAGCGTCTTCCGCCAAATGTTCATAGCCCACAAAGGATCTTTTTATCCGCTCCCGCATCCAATACACACATAATTCGCGCGCATTTACCTGGTGGTAATGGGCAAAAATGATAACAAGGTCGAGGTCTGGGATGCGATTGCCGTTTTCGTATTTACTCAAAAGCCCAGCGTCGATCCCGAGATCCTGCGCCATCACGTGCAGCGGAACGGCACGGATGAGCTTCAGGTATCTAGAGAAGTGGTTAAACATATTGATTAGTGGTTTGGTGTTCCAAATGTATTCCCTCCAATCCCCCTAACCTAACAGCTTACTGATAAAGTGAATTTATGTGTTAAAATTATCTAGAGTTGTCTTCATTGTGCTGATTGTGGCTTTTTATAAAATAAGCTTACGGTACTGAGAGCCATTTTCAGGTATTGACAAAATCAGTCAATACCTGAAAAAGCCATTTAATGAAGTGCAAGTCATATTAGCATAAACTGTCTATAGACCCTTCAGGGCTAATTTCATCAGATTTAGGCGAGGAATTAGAACAATTCTCACAAAGCACGAATGAGATAGTGATATTTTGCGTATTTTTAGGAATAAAATGCGATGTCCATATGCAAGAGTTCGACAATAATAAAGTACCCATTAAGAAGTTGTGGCAGGTGATAATGGCATCGAGTGTGGGGACGGTGATTGAGTGGTATGACTTCTATATTTTTGGGAGTTTGAGTGCGATTATTTCGCTTAGTTTTTTTCCCAAAGAGGATCCGACAGCCGCCTTCATTTCAACACTTGCTGCTTTTGGGGCAGGATTTGTGGCGAGGCCTTTTGGGGGGATTATTTTTGGGAGGTTAGGGGACTTGATAGGGAGGAAGTATACGTTCTTGTTGACTCTGATGCTGATGGGTGGGTCGACGTTTGCGATTGCGTTTATACCGAGTTATGAGAAGATTGGGTTGGTGGCTCCAGCAATCCTTTTGGCCTTAAGAATCATACAGGGATTAGCCTTAGGAGGCGAATATGGGGGCGCCGCCACCTACGTCGCGGAATATGCACCGGACGCAGAACGCGGGAAGTACACGTCCTACATCCAAACCACCGCCACCCTCGGATTCTTCGTCTCCATCTTAGTCATTTTAGTAACACAGCAGGTAATGGGCGATGCGGCCTTCAAAGACTGGGGCTGGCGCGTGCCTTTCGCTCTATCCGGCATCCTCGTCGTCGTTTCCTATTTCATCCGCCGAAACATGGACGAGTCGCCACTCTTCTCCAAACTCAAAGCCGAAGGGCGACTCTCCGAAAACCCCTTAAAAGAGGCTTTTGCTAGCAAGGCAAACCGCCGCTTAATGCTGATTGCGATGTTTGGCGCTATCGTAGGACAAGGGGTCGTATGGCACACAGGCCAATTTTATGCCCAAATCTTCATCAACAAGATCCTGCAGGTCGATTTCATTACTACGAATCTCATTATCGCCGCCAGCTTAGTGGTAGGGACGCCTCTTTTCGTCTATTTTGGCAGCTTGTCTGACCGCGTGGGTCGCAAGAAAGTGATGCTGGGCGGGATGGCCCTCGCTGCGCTCGGGTACTACCCCTTATTCTCTTGGATGGCCTCCATCGTCTCTGAAGAGGGCACCTTAATCAACGGTTCGATCTTCCTAACCTGGACGGGCAAGCTCGAATTAGCTTTCATTTGCAGTTTATTGGTGAGTTTCGCGGCGATGGCCTACGGCCCGATCGCCGCCTTCCTGGTCGAACTTTTCCCCACCAAAATCCGCTACACCTCCCTTTCCATCCCGTATCACTTTGCTAATGGGGTGTTCGGCGGTTGTGCTCCATTCGTAGCTACATGGCTAGGATCAATCACTCACTCGAATTTCGCTGGATTGTTCTATCCCATCGCCCTAGCGGCTTTAACTGTGATCGTAGGCGTGATTTATTTGCCAGAAACGAAGGGGAAAGCTTTGAGCGACTAAAATAGGATTTTTCCATTAATTCGGTGGACATATTTTGAAATATTCCCTTTAAATAAATATGCTTTGGCGCTAAACCAAAATGGGGGTATATTTGTTTCTGAATTCTAATTTTTTGAGGGCATGAAAATGTGACTCAGGATGGCGAAGCCGTGGAGAAAGAAAAGAATAGAAGATTAGTGTGGTCCATTCGGCCAATTAGTATTCACGGATATTTGTAAATCACTAATTCATTCATTTTCAGCGTTAAATAGTTTTATTTAAAATTTTAGATTAACGCTAATCATCAAAAATAGACGTTCTGGTGCGCAGTTTAGTGCGCAAAAATTATAGTTTATGAAACCCAAAGTAATAATTGTAAGCGGTTATTTTAATCCAATACATAAAGGACACATCGAGTATTTTAATAAAGCAAAAGCCAATGGCGATAAACTTATTGTCATTGTAAATAGCGATCATCAAAGAATCCTCAAAGGTTCAAAGGAATTTCAACAAGAAGACGAAAGGCTATTTATTGTAAAAAATATTAAAAGTGTAGATGAGGTTCTTTTATCTTTAGACCAAGATAAAACGCAATGCGACACTTTAAGAAGCTTGCATCAAAAACTAGGTAGCACTAATAAACTTGCTTTTGCAAATGGAGGTGATCAAAGTAATCAATCTATTCCTGAAGCACCTGTTTGCCAAGAATTGGGTATTGAACTTATAGAGGGGTTAGGAGATAAAATACAATCCTCTAGTTGGTTATTAAAATAAATAAAAATAAATCGAATAATAGTGAAAAAAGCAATTATTACTGGTATTACCGGACAAGACGGCGCATATTTAGCTGAATTTTTATTAAAAAAAGGTTATGAAGTGCATGGTATTAAAAGAAGATCGTCTTTGTTCAACACACAAAGAATAGATCATTTATATGAAGATACTCATACTCCACATAGACACTTACATTTACACTATGGTGATTTAACAGATAGCACGAATTTGATTCGTATTATCCAAGAGGTTCAGCCAGACGAAATCTATAATTTAGCGGCAATGAGTCATGTTGCAGTTAGTTTTGAGGAGCCAGAATATACTGCTAACGCTGATGGTATAGGAACCCTTAGAATTTTAGAGGCTGTGCGTTTATTAGGGCTAACTAATAAGACTAAAATTTACCAAGCATCTACATCAGAATTGTATGGTTTAGTACAAGCGGTTCCTCAGTCTGAAACTACTCCTTTCTATCCACGCTCACCTTATGCTGTTGCAAAATTATATGCCTATTGGATTACTGTGAATTATCGTGAGGCTTATAATATGTTTGCATGTAATGGGATTTTGTTTAATCATGAGTCTCCACAAAGAGGTGAAACATTTGTAACGAGAAAAATTACAAGAGCAACAGCAAAAATTGCTTTAGGAATGGAAAGTTGTTTATACCTCGGCAATTTAGATGCAAAAAGAGATTGGGGACATGCAAAAGATTACATAGAAGGAATGTATTTGATTTTGCAACAAGAAAAACCAGAAGACT
>JBIILT010000203.1:0-3546 GCA_044338355.1 Aquirufa sp. | reverse complement strand
ACCTGGCTCAAGGGACCGGTATTGATGAGTAGGAATGGCAATTAAAGGATATCCTTTAGGTCGTGGTAAGGACGTGTTTTCTTCCTCTGAGGCAGTTCCACAAGAAAACAAGGTCATTAAAAAACCAAAAAGCAAAAGACGCATATTCGCTTATTTTAAACCGTAATACGCTAAGATAGGATTTTGTATGGATTCAAACACTTTTTCCCGTAAAACAGGCAAATCTTCCATCGTTAAACCTAGAGTCTCTACAGGTGGATGAATTTCTACATGCAAAACACCTGGACGCATGAGTAAGGTGTCTTCATCCATGATTTGGTGATTATTATGAAAACTCATCGGTACGATAGGCACTTGTTGTTGAATCGCCATAATGAAGGCCCCATCTTTCAAAGGATTACCCATATAAGGCAATTGCTTGAAAACAATTCCTCCTTCAGGAAAAATGACAATACTCCGCCCTGATTGTAAAGCACGTAACGATCGACTCAAGGAACTTGCCCGGCTATTCTTATCATTTCGGTCTACCAAAATATTCAAGCTAGCGTATAAATAGCCAAAAAGCGGAATTTTCTTCATCGCATTCTTTCCCACAAAGGAGAAAAACTGATGAATAATCACCACCACCACCGCAATATCTACGTAAGAAAAGTGATTCGAACAGAACACGTAGGTTTGCTTCGGATCTGGCTTAAAATGATGTGTAACTTTGATACGAATCCCCGCAAAAAGAAAAAAGAGTTGCCCCCAAAGTCGGACAAGCCTATGAGCAACTCTTTTCCAAGATCGTCTTTGTAAAAAGACAAAGATCAATGGGTATAATAACAAAAAGATCAGTACGAATGCGAATCCTGCCCAGAAAGTGTATAGCCCCTTTAAAAAAGATGAAAGCAAAGAATTTTTGTTTTTCATAATCTAAACGAGCGCCCTGAAACTAGGATTTACTCTACTACGCCTAATTGAACAGTATTTGTTTTCTTGTTTTGATTTGCTGGAACAGACAAAGTCGTCACGAAGATATCTCCTTTAGACAACAAGTTATCTTGTTTTAATTTATCTACCATCGCAGCAACTGTTTTCTCTGCGTTACCCGTTCCTGGATCGTAGAAGAACACACGCGCTCCCCATAATAAACCCATCGTAGACATCAATTCTTTGTTCGATGTAAATACGAATAAATCTGCCTTAGGACGATGAGCTGATAAACGGAAGGCGGTATAACCTGAATTTGTAATACACAAGATAGCTTTCGCCTTCGTGTCACGTGCTAAACGACATGCTCCTGCAATTAAACGATCTTGCTGCCCTACATTTTCAGAAGTAGTTGCACTTAAAGAGTGATTCTTAAAGTAAATTGCTGCTTCATTTCCTTGTACAATTTCAATCTCATTTTGTTGTTGCTCTACCACTTCGTGGATGTGAGCCATCGTTTCTACTGCTTTCACTGGATAAGCACCTGAAGCAGATTCACCACTTAACATGGTTGCTGATGCCCCTTGTAATACGGCATTCGCAACGTCAGACGTTTCTGCACGCGTAGGTACTGGATTTGTGATCATCGACTCTAACATCTGTGTCGCTACGATAACAGGCTTACCTGCCGCTGTACACTTCTCCACCATCACTTTTTGTAAGTAAGGTACTACAGCACCATCCATCTCCACGCCTAGATCACCACGGGCTACCATGATGGCATCCGAAGCTGCAATAATTTCGTCTAAATTATCAATCGCTTCCGGCTTTTCGATTTTCGCGATCACACGCGTATTCTTACCGTATGCCTTAATCTTCTCTTTAATATCCCAAATATCACTCGCCTTACGAACAAAAGAAAGCGCTACCCAATCCACACCGTGATCAAGACCAAAATACAAATCAGCTTCATCTTTAGGTGTTAAACAAGGCAATGACACCTTAGTACCTGGAAGATTAATTCCTTTTTTTGATTTCAAAACACCTCCGTAGATCACCTCAGTTACTACCTCTTTCTTTACTTTATCTACCGAAAGTACTTTTACTTCTAAGTTACCATCATCCATTAAGATGCGCTCACCTGGATTCACATCTAAATACATCGACGTGTAGGTTGTACCTACTTTTTCGGATGTACCTAATAGATTTTCATCCATTGCAAAAATCAATTGTTGGCCTGCTACTAATGGTACCCCATTATTCTCCACTAATTGTGTACGAATTTTAGGACCTTGTAAATCTTGAAGGATTGTTAGATTCAAACCCATCTCCTCAGAGATAGAACGAATCGTCTTTAAACGCTCTAAATGATCCTCATGCGTTCCATGAGAAAAATTTAAGCGGAAAACGTTAACACCCGCTTGAGCTAATTGAATTAATGATTCTCTTGATTCTGATGTGGGACCTACAGTGGCTACAATTTTTGTCTTGCGTTGATACGACATAATTTGGATAAGATTCTAATGACGCTGCAAGTTACATCTATTACACAAAAAAAACCACCTAATGGTGGTTTAAATTGATATAACAAGAGAAATACAGCTTAGTATTCCCAAAGGCTACTCTCTATTTCAAGTAGTTTATTTTCGATCATTTGAGACTGCAATAAACTTTGTCTCTCACCTCCGAATAAATCGGACAAAAACTTGTCGTCTATATTACCTGTCTTCACAATACGTGCACTGAATAATCGCAAATCAAAAGCATAAGCCATGTTTTTATGCTGAAGATCATTCTGTGCATTGTACCAAATACAGTCCGGATTATTTTTAAATAAATCGTATAAATCCTTGTACTTAAAACTTGCAATTGGCTTATCAAATCCAGCGATCGTTTTAGAAGCAGGAATGATTAAAGATATGGACTGAATATCAAAAAATAGACGAGATCTTAAACGATCAATAATCGCATCTTCCCTAATTTCAATGATTGTTAAATCCTTAGCAAAATAATATTCAGCAGCCGCAGAAACAGGCTTTTCAGCAAAAGCATCCTTCGCTGGCGCAGCAGCATCCTCCTTTTTAGCTGGGGTCGCAGAGCCCCATCCATCATCACCACTACCGGCTGGTGCGGCTGCCTTAGCTGCAGGTGTGGCCGCATTTTCATCCCCAAAACCTGCGGATCTTTCAGCTTCAGAAAGTCCTCCTCCACCTAATGACTCCTCTATTTTTAAATTATCGTTAAACTGCTCTAACGTTAATTTGACATTTAAAGAATCACTCTTATAAGGGGTTAAAATTCCTGCACGCACCCAATCAACTAAAAATTTAGATATCTGGTGATTAATAGAAAAAAATGGCTTATTGACTTTCTCATTCAAATCCATTCTTCTCCATAAACGTAAACGGTAATGAATATCTTGCTCCTCAATAGGATGAGCAGAATTAGCATTGGAAGGCTTCTCTTGACCAAAAACGGTTAAGTTAGTAGCCATTAATACACACAAGAAAAGTTTATTCACCCAATTCATCTTCATTCGATTAATTTAAAGGAATATTTTTAACCATATTGAAAGGAATCGTCTCAACAGCCCCCTTAAAGTTCTTTCTTTGAACCTCCTTAATTTCTATATAG
>JBIILT010000202.1:0-3552 GCA_044338355.1 Aquirufa sp. | reverse complement strand
CAAAGCAGGTACAGCCCAGAACGGAAAATCTTTTGCGATCAAATATAGCGGCAATGGACCCATGTGTACAAGCTGCCCTTGGTCAATACCCGTAAATCCAACGGTACATAAAGCACCCAAAACAATAATAAATGCAATACCCAAAATCAATAAAATGATTCCGACGAAGATTTGAACGATCCAACGAATGATATTCAATGGCCCTTTCAAGGCAGAGAAAACAGTGGCTGCGATACGGAAAGGGAACAATAATACTTTAGTTAAGCCATTTTCTTCCGTTTCATTCGGCTGAATACTTTTCTTAATGTTGTTCTCAATATTTTCCAAGGTGATAGGTTCACCTGTCATCTCCATCTTATCCTTCATCGTCTTAGCCTCTGGTGTAATGACTAATATAACGAGGTAAGCAATGACTCCTGAACCAAAAAGACCTACGGATAAAACAGCCAAAACACGCAATAAACCTACATCCCAGCCTGTATAGGCCGCAATACCCGCCATCACACCACCAATCACTTTTTTCTCAGGATCGCGGTAGAACTTGCGATATGATTTATCATCATCCGGATTCATTTCACCAGGAATAGCTGCCCAAAGAATTAGGTAAGCCCAGAAAACAACATTTCCTAGATGAAACAAGGGGAAACTTGCGCTCAGTAATACTAATAAAATCAATCGAACCCAGATCGGGTCTACTTGAAAATAGCGCGCAATACCAGCAGCTACTCCACCTAGTTGCTTGCGGGTAATATCACGACGGAAAACCTTAGGGCCAGCTTCTGATGTAGGTGCCGTATATCCTTCCCTCTTGTCTTCCTCTTCTTCCACTTGCTTGAAATCCGCAATGGTTCCCAAAGATGCAATTAAAGCATCTACATGAGCTTGAGAAATGGCTTCTACTTTTTCTGTTTCTCGGATGTTCCAAAATTTCTCCGCAATACTCGATTCGATATCTGCGATGATCTCCTTAGATCCTTCGAAAGAGGCAAAATAAGCATGTATCGATTTTAAATAAGCATCTAAGGTTGCATAGGCATCCTCTTCGATGTGGAAGACAAATCCAGCGATGTTAATTGATAAAGTCTTTTTCATATGTTTATTGGTTAAGCCTTCGGAGAAGCGTTTGAGATTTGGTTAACGGATGCTTGTAATTCATCCCATGTCAAGGACATTTCTGCTAGGAACTCTTGACCTTTCTCGGTTAATAAATAATATTTTCGAGGCGGCCCAGACGCTGATTCGACCCAGCGATAATCTAAAAAACCCGCATTTTTAAGACGGGTTAATAAAGGGTATAAAGTCCCTTCCACTACCATAATTTTTGCAGAGGTTAATTCCGCTAGCATCGTCGAGGCATATACCTCGCCTTTTGAGATAATTTTTAGGATACAAAATTCTAGTATCCCTTTTCTCATTTGCACCTTGGCATTTTCAATATCCATCGGTTATTTGTTTAATTTAACACTGCAAATATAGACAAGGTACTATGCAATACAAAGTACCTTAGAAAATTTATTTGTGATTTTGGATAAACGGTTGGTAATTTGTGATGAACGTACCCTTTCAAGGGTAAGAATTATGAAACTAGTCAAAGATTTTTCCTTGCCTTTAGCCTTTTACAACCGAGATACCTGGTTGAAAGTGGCCTTTTTTGCGGTTAGTAGTTTGATGGCGGGATTCTCCTTGTACTTTACAGATGGATTAGTCTCTAAACTAGAGGAAAGGGAAAAACAGCAAATTGAGTTGTACGCTGAAACAATCCGGTATGCCCTGACGAGTGATAATAATGCAGATATTAATTTCTTTTTTGAACGTATCAAAAAAGTAAACGAGAATAATACGATACCCGTGATTTGGAAAGATGGATCAGGGCATTTGAATTCCATCAATATCCCCCTAACAGAAACACTAAGTACTGAACAGAAGCAAGAAATTTTACAACAGAAACTAGCGGAGATTATCGCTGAGAACAACAAACCCATCGAGATGGACATGGGTTTCCAGAAAGAATACATCTATTATGGAAATTCTAAATTGTTGAAATTATTACGCTATTATCCACTATCACAATTATTAGTGGTATTAATCATCGGATTTTTAGGTTACATCTTTCTTTCCTATTCGCGTAGAGCGGAGCAAAATCGGGTTTGGGTAGGATTAGCTAAAGAAACAGCTCATCAATTAGGAACACCCCTTTCTTCTCTAACAGCTTGGGTAGAATTATTGAGAAATGAGCCGCATATCAATCCAGATATCGTGTTGGAATTATCGAAAGATATCCAAAGATTAGAAACGATTACTACTCGTTTCTCTAATATTGGGTCTGCTCCTATATTAAAATTAGAAGATATCGAGTCTGTGATTCAAGCATTTATTAACTATTTAAAGATTCGCATTTCCTCTAAAGTCACCATTGAAATCCATTCCTCTTTAGCCGCTAACCAATTAGCGAATATCAATAAATACCTGTTTGAATGGGTGATTGAAAATATTTGCAAAAATGGAGTAGATGCCATGAGCGGGAATGGTCATTTGAGAATTGAATTAAAAGAAGGTAAGAATAATCAAATCCATATTGACATTTCTGACACAGGCAAAGGTATCTTGGCCAGTAATACCTCCAAAATCTTCTCCCCCGGCTTTTCTACCAAAAAACGCGGTTGGGGACTGGGGCTAACTTTGGCAAAACGGATTATCGAAAATTACCACCAAGGGAAATTGATTTTAAAGTCCACTGAAATAAGTAAAGGAACTACTTTTCGTATTTCACTTCCTAAACCCGTGTAAATGACTGATCCTAATATCGTTTTTGGTTCTGCTCTCTGTATTATTGCCATCGGTTATGCGTTAAAAAGCGCTGGATTTATTCAGGAACACGATGGAAAATCGATATCGAAATTCCTGATGCATACCACTTTTCCTGCATTAGTATTCTCCACAATGATTCGAGTGAACATCACGTGGGACCTCATCTACCTTCCGTTGATTGCGATGTTTTTTGGGATGTTTTTATCCTTCACCGCTTTTCACTTATTCAAAAATACAGAACCCGAAAACCGAGGAGTAATGACCGTCGGAAGTGCGGGATTTAATTTAGGAATCTTCGCTTATCCGTTGATTGAAGGGATTTTTGGAATACAAGGTTTAACTTATGCCATTATGTTTGACCTCGGAAACTCCGTGGTAAATTTTATAGTGAACTATGGAATGGGTAACTATTTTAGTAAAGGGCCTAAAAATGACAACATTGCCGCGCATATTTTCAAAAGAATCATATCACTTCCTCCGCTGCAAGCGATGGTGCTGGGAGTAGTCGTAAATATATTGGGGATTAAGTTCCCCACTTTTGCGCTAGACCTCATTTCAACCATTGCATCAGGTAATAAATCGATCGTTTTACTATTAATGGGGATTTACTTCAGCGTTCGTCTCTCTAAAAAAACCTATTTTAGAGTTTTCCAGGTTTTGACCCTACGCTATTTCATGGGTTTTTTAGTCGGTGGAATTTGCTTCTATCTCCTACCCTTCGAATTGGGATTTAGGAACCTATTG
>JBIILT010000200.1:0-3591 GCA_044338355.1 Aquirufa sp. | reverse complement strand
GTACTGCTTGCATCAAATGTCATCCGCATTTGAAGAGCTTATTTTAATTCAAAATGATAGAAATCGCCCCTATTTTCAAAATTCTGACTGGCATGTCAGTTTAACCCACTCCTACCCCTTTGTGGCAGCTGCTTGTTCACGTAAATTTCGTATTGGGATAGATATTGAAAAACCGGGACGGAACATCGAGAAAATAGCACCTAGATTCTTGAGTGAAAAGGAATGGGAAAAATGGCAAAAATCGTCGAATCTGTTGACTTTGGCCTGGTCTGCAAAAGAATCCATTTATAAGGCAGCAGGAAAACCAGGCTTATCCTTTCAAAAAGAGATTGAAATAACAGGTTTTGATCACAACCCTACGAATGCTCAAATCGAAACAGGAGAGAAAATAACACTTTTTTGGGAAGAATACCCTGATTTTAGTCTAACGCTGGCACTAATCCAGTAAATCGATTAATTCGTTTAATTCATCTTTATACTCCTGCTCCCCCGCTTTTTCGTATGCCATCATCAAATTGCGGATCACACGACGAATAATCTCTAGGTTCGAACATGGGTTATAATAGATTTCATTAGGTGTTAAATTCAATTGCGCAATGTAATTATCGATATCAATCTTATTGAAAATCAGGCCTTTATTAAAAACATTAATGTAGAATTGCAAACCCTTTTGCTTGTGCGTTAACACAAAAAGATTAGGAAGATTGACACCATATACGGGCATGCCTAGTTTTTGGGCGATCCACATATAGATGACGCAAAGGCTAATGGGATTACCTTTTTTGGACGTCAAAACATTATTAATGAAAGAATTATTCGCCGCATGAAAGTTTTTCGTGTTAGGACCAAACTTCAATTGATCAAATATGACCGCATTCAACACCTTTACCTGATCCTTGGGATGTATTTCTTCCCGCATTTGTGGCCAAACTTCATAATAAAGTTGGTCCATCTCTAACTTCAATTCCTCAAAACTATAGTCTGGATAGCGATAAGTAGCTAAAATCCACATGCCCTCTAATAAATCCATCCCACCTGACTCCTTCCAAATCTGCAAACGGGTCTTCACCGATTGCCATTGAAAATCATGAATTAAGTTCTCGATTTTGGATTGAAGGATTGGATTTAAACTTTCCGTTTCCCATTCAGACTCTAAAACAGGAATAATAGAGGGACCTAAGGTCCGGATTTGCTGCTCCACCATGCTAACGACTTCTTGATCAGAGTCGTCTAATAAATGAATCATGGCTTTTATAGCAGCTTCCGTCATGTAGAACGTATATTTTTGACAAAATTAAAGACATTTGGCCTATTTTCCCCTAAATTTGTCTTTAATTCTTTCAAATTACGTATGCAAATTTTAATTACGGGTGGTGCTGGCTTCATTGGATCACATACCTACGTGGTTTTGAAAGAACACGGCTACACCCCTATTATCGTAGATAACTTCTCTAATTCGTCTAAACAGGTGATAAAAAACCTGGAAATCATCACGAAAGAACCAGTGATTTTCGAAGAGGGCGATGTCAACCATCCAGAAACCTACGATCTATTATTTAACAAATACGATATCAAAGGAATTATCCACTTTGCCGCTTCTAAAGCAGTAGGTGAATCCGTGGAGAATCCCTTAAAATACTACCGAAACAACGTAGCGTCGACAGTACTTTTATTAGAAAAAATGGCTCAATATGGCCTTTCTAACCTAGTATTTTCGTCTTCTTGCACCGTTTACGGTCAACCAGAAACACTTCCTGCCACAGAAGAATCGCCGGTACAACCCGCGACTTCGCCTTATGGCAACACGAAGCAGATTTGCGAAGAGATTATTCGCGATACCGTGGCAGCATCTTCCGCTTTAAAAGCGATTGCTTTACGCTACTTTAACCCCATTGGGGCACACGAATCGGCCTTAATCGGCGAATTACCGATCGGACCACCAGCTAATTTGATACCTTTTTTAACGCAGTCAGTGGCAGGTATTCGTGGACCTTTGCAAGTATGGGGAACGGATTACCCTACCCCAGATGGAACGGCGATTCGCGATTACATACATGTAGTGGATTTAGCGGGGGCACATGTGAAAGCATTGGCCCACTTAATTGAAGGAAAGTCAACCAAGAATTATGATTTCTTTAACATTGGAACGGGCCAAGGGAGTTCTGTAATGGAGGTAATTACGGCTTTCGAGAAAGCAACAGGTAAAAAAGTTCCTTACGAAATTAGAGACCGCAGAGCAGGCGATATTACCGCTGTGTATGCCTCAACCGATAAATCCAATCAGGTTTTAGGTTGGAAAACGCAATTCAGTTTAGAAAAAGCCTTACAAGACGCTTGGAAATGGCAGGAGGCAATCAATCAATAAGATGAAAAAATTAGTTATCACCGGCGGTGCCGGATTTATTGGATCTCACGTGGTCCGTTTGTTTGTTAACAAATACCCGGAATACCAGATTTATAATTTGGATGCCTTAACCTATGCAGGCAACCTAGCCAATAATGAAGATGTGGCGTCTGCCCCTAATTACCACTTCATTAAAGCAGATATTACGGATGCGGACCAGATGGATGCCCTTTTTGCTGAGCATCAATTTGATGGCGTATTGCACTTGGCGGCAGAATCTCACGTAGATCGCTCGATTACGGATCCTTTGGCCTTCGTTCGCACGAATGTTATCGGTACTGTAAACTTATTGCAGGCAGCTAAAAAACACTGGGCTGGAAAGATGGAAGGAAAACGTTTCTACCATATTTCTACCGATGAGGTATATGGAGAATTACATGATCCGAAGGAATTCTTTTTGGAAACCACATCTTACGACCCACGTTCACCCTATTCAGCTTCTAAAGCCAGTTCTGATCACTTCGTGCGTGCTTATCACGAGACCTATGGTTTACCTACGGTGATCACGAATTGCTCGAATAATTATGGGCCAAATCACTTCCCAGAGAAGTTAATCCCCTTAATGATTCATAATATTATGAACAATAAACCTCTCCCAGTTTACGGAAAGGGCGAAAATGTGCGTGATTGGTTATTTGTGATTGATCATGCACGCGCGATTGACACCGTATTTCACGATGGAAAAATTGGCGAAACCTATAACATAGGTGGCTTTAATGAATGGAAAAACATTGACTTAGTCCATTTATTGTGCAAAATCATGGACGAAAAATTAGGTCGTCCGGAAGGAACATCGGTTCAATTAATCACCTATGTGACGGATCGTGCAGGTCACGATTTGCGCTATGCAATCGATGCGAACAAGATTATGAAGGAATTAGGCTGGGAGCCTAGTTTGCAATTCGCAGAAGGATTAGAAAAAACAGTCAATTGGTATTTAGCGAATGAAAAATGGCTAAATGACGTCACTTCAGGAGATTATCAAACATATTACGACAAAAACTACGCAGGCAGATAACATGAAAGGAATTATTTTAGCTGGTGGATCTGGAACTAGATTGCACCCCTTAACATTAGCAGTTAGCAAGCAATTAATGCCGGTTTATGACAAACCGATGATTTATTATCCCTTATCGATCTTGATGTTATCAGGCATTAAGGAGATTTTGATCATCTCTACACCGCAC
>JBIILT010000199.1:0-3604 GCA_044338355.1 Aquirufa sp. | reverse complement strand
ATGTGCATAAAAAAAGCCTTCCGTTAAGAAGGCTTTTTTTATTTCTCTTTAACTAGAGATCAATGTTGCAATTTTTGTAGGTCAAGCCTAAATATATATTGTAAATAAAGATTTTCTCTAATCAAAAAAACGTTAGAAAATTAGATTTTCTTTACGTTGATAGCGTTTGCGCCACGCTTTCCATCAGTAACTTCGTAAGATACTGAATCATTTTCGCGGATAGTAACACCTGAAAGGCCAGTTACGTGTACGAAAATGTCTTCACCTGTTTGATCGTCAACAACGAATCCGAAACCTTTAGTCTCGTTGAAAAATTTTACTTTACCAGTTTGCATAAAAATAATGTTAAAAATATTAATACCATCCAGACGAAAGTCTTTCAAGCTCTCAAATGTAGAAAGAAAACAATTGCATGCAAGACTTTTTAAATAAATTTCCAATTAATTTAAAATTTAATATAAAAATAAATATATTTTATATCACTATTTTTAGTTAACGTTATTTGCTATTAAATTTGCTTAAATTTGAACTTTCAAATAACATCTTATGGAAAAACTTAAATTTTTTGTTGAGAATCAGGCATTTGGCGTCTGTACTCGCTTAGGAGAGAAGTTAAATATTTCCACCAGTAGCATTCGATTGTACTTTATTTACACCTCGTTTATCACGATGGGTTCCCCGGTTATTATTTATTTGATTTTAGCTTTTTGGATGAATATCCGTCGCTATTTACGTCAAAGAAATAACCCAAGTGTCTGGGATATCTAAAATTTGATCTGATTGAATTTCTTTTTGCCTTTCAGGAAATAGTCATTTAAGATGCTTCCATTGTAGCTCTTTGGCCTTAATTTCTGCAGTTCCTGAGGTAAATTCTGTTTGTCTTTAACAAAAAATAGGTAGCTGTAGAAGCCATAGTGGGCTTTTAGGATAGCCATAAATGAACCTATTTTCCCTTCTGTCAAAAACTTAAGTCCTGCAATTCCATCTAAGATCATTCGACTGAAAATCGTGGTGAAACGCTGAGATGGCGCTAGGTTTTTATAGAGTAAAATTAAGTTATTGCGGAAATTCAAGTAGGTTTTGAAAGGATTCTCTTTGTTCAGTGTACCACCACCTACATGTAGCACCTCACTTTCGGCCACAGCTGCGATGGAATATCCGGCCCTTTGCATTCTCCAACACAAGTCGATTTCTTCCATATGGGCAAATAGGTAGGGGTCTAAACCGCCTACTTTGTGAAAAGCTTCAGCGCGAACCATCAAACAAGCACCTGTGGCCCAGTTGACGATGGAGGTTGCATATTGGCCTTCATTTTTTTCTAGTGTATCGAAAAGGCGCCCTCTGCAGAAAGGGTATCCAAAGGAATCCCAAAATCCACCTGCTGCTCCAGCATATTCAAAATAATCAGGTTTGTGATAGTCTAATAAAAAAGGTTGTGCTGCGGCGATCAGTGGATGCGCTTCAAAATAGGATACTAAAGGTTGTAACCAATTCTTTCGCGGTGCGATATCCGAATTCATTAAAACAAAATAGTCGGCTTTTATTTGGCCTAAAGCAAAATTATATCCTCCAGCATAGCCTAAGTTTTCTGCCCACGATAACACAGAAACGCCTGGAAAATTGGAGGCTAAAAGTGCCAAAGAATCGTCAGATGAGCCATTATCTGCCACGTAAATCGTTGCATCCGGTGTGTTTTCTAACACGATCGGTAGAAAATCGGCTAAGAATTTCCGACCATTGAAATTTAATATGACGACTGCGACAGACATGTCACAAAGGTAATCTAAATCAATCAAATTAGAATTTCTTTCAGAAAGATGTATTTTTGTCCCTTCATTAACAATCCAAAACCGTATGTGGTCAAGTTTTTTTCGCAAAAAATCCATTGATAAAATAATTTCAGATCAATTAGAAATCGAAAGTTTAGAGGGGAATTCGATGGACCGAAACCTAGGTGTACGCGATTTGACCTTTATGGGCGTTGCTGCCATCATTGGTGCCAGTATATTTTCTGCGATTGGACAAGCTTCTGCAAATGGTGGCCCTGCCGTATCGATGTTGTTTGTATTCACGGCCATGGCCTGTATGTTTACCGCCTTCTGCTATGCGCGTTTTGCAGCCACGGTGCCTATTTCTGGCAGTGCTTATACCTATGCTTATACGAGTTTGGGGGAGATTGTAGCCTGGATTTTAGGCTGGAATTTGCTCTTAGAATATGCCATTTCTAACGTAGCCGTGGCTATTTCGTGGTCTAAATACTTCGTAGATTTACTAGAAGGTCTAGGTGTACATGTGCCGGAGTTTGTGACGATGGATTATTTATCTGCCAAAAGGGCCTTCACCGAAGCCTCCGCAGCACTAGCCGATGGTCAAAAGTTCGAAGCTTTATCTGTTAATCTCCGTGAAGGCTATACCGCCTATCAGTCTGCTCCCCTACTTTTTGGCTGGCATTTCGTAGCTAACATTCCAGCACTATTGATCACGGTTGCCATCACCTACCTAGTTTATATTGGTATTAGGGAATCGAAAAATACCAATAATATATTGGTGATCTTAAAGCTTTTAGTCATTGTGATTGTGGTCGGCGTAGGAGCCTTTTACGTGCAGGTTGAGAATTGGACCCCATTTGCACCTAACGGAATCTCTGGAGTTTTAAAGAGTGTGGCCGCCGTTTGCTTTGCCTATATTGGCTTTGATTCGATTTCCACCACGGCAGAGGAATGCAAGAATCCGCAGCGGGATATTCCTAAAGCCATGATGTACGCCCTCATTATTTGTACTGTCCTTTACGTATTGGTTACTTTGGTTTTAACGGGAATTGTTCCATCTCAGGATTTAGCTGGAATTGAGGATCCTTTGGCCTTCATGTTCATGCATGTCGGATTGCCATCAGTAGCCGGAATCGTGGCAGCTAGTGCCGTAATTGCCTTAACATCAGCGCTTTTAGTCTATCAATTAGGTCAACCTCGTATCTGGATGACGATGTCACGCGATGGTTTATTGCCAAAAGCCTTCTCCCGCATTCACCCCAAATACCGGACTCCTTCTTTCTCCACCATCATGACAGGTGTTTTAGTAGGTGTGCCTGCCTTGTTTGCGAACCTTGAAGAGGTGATTAATTTAAGTTCTATTGGAACTTTATTCGCCTTTGTATTAGTCTGTGGCGGTGTATTAGTATTAGATCTCGATCCAGAAAATCAAAAGAAATCCAAATTCAAAATCCCTTACATCAACTCAAGTTATTACGTAGGCCTATCGCTGATTTTAGCCATTGGTTTGATGTCTTATTCTGGAGTAAATCTGGTAGAGTGGTTAGAAGGCTTATATTCAGGCGAAACGAAAGTGGATCACTTCATCATGTTTGGGTTTTTCGTTATCTGGGCAGTCATGTCCTTCTTCAGTGTGACAAAGAAATTATCACTTATACCCGTTTTGGGATTATTAGTTAATCTGTATTTAATGACCCAAATGGGCTCTACAAACTGGGAACGGTTTATGTATTGGTGCTTGGCGGGGGTGTTGATTTATTTTGGGTATAGCTATAGACGTTCAAAATTGAACGTAGATAAGAGATAGGAGAGTAGAGAGTGTAGAGTAGAGAGTA
>JBIILT010000198.1:0-3609 GCA_044338355.1 Aquirufa sp. | reverse complement strand
TATAAATAATCTACTCCAAAGATAAGCCGATTTTTAATTACAAATAAATAAAATAAATCGGTTTTTTATCCGTATTTTTGAGGGTTATTGCCTCTATTGAGGCCTTTTTATTAATAATGCCCGAGTCATTTATGCAAATCAAAGAAATACTACGTTTAACACCCACGCAGCAAAGTATCGTCGTGAAAGGTTGGGTTCGTACGAAAAGAGTTTCCTCTTCTGTCGCGTTTATTGCGATTAATGATGGTTCGACTATCCACAATATTCAAGCGGTGGTATCCGAGGGAACTGTTTCAGAAGAAACGTTGAAACTAGTGACTACCGGGTCTTGTATCGCGGTTACGGGAAAATTAATTGCATCTCAAGGACAAGGTCAAAACGTAGAAGTGGAAGTTGTTTCCATCGAGGTTTACGGAACAGCTGATCCAGAAAAATACCCTTTACAGCCTAAGAAACACTCTTTAGAGTTTTTGCGCGAGATTGCGCATTTGCGTCCTCGGACGAACACCTTCTCCGCAATTTTACGTATTCGCCATGCTTTGGCCTATGCAATTCATACCTATTTCAACAATAACGGTTTCTTCTATTTACATACGCCCATCATTACGGGATCGGATGCGGAGGGAGCTGGCGAGATGTTCCGTGTGACGACTTTGGATCCTATCAATCCTCCATTAACGGAAGAAGGGAAAGTGGATTACAAGGAAGATTTCTTCGGAAAAGAGACGAATTTGACGGTTTCTGGCCAGTTAGAGGGAGAATTAGGGGCGATGGCTTTGTCCAAAGTCTATACCTTCGGGCCTACCTTCCGCGCAGAGAATTCGAACACGACTCGCCACTTAGCAGAGTTCTGGATGATCGAGCCTGAAGTAGCTTTCAACGAATTAGTGGACAACATGGATTTAGCGGAAGACTTCACTAAATTCTGTATCAAATACGCTTTAGATAATTGTGCAGACGATATTGCGTTCTTAGAGAAGCGCCTAATCGAAGAGGAAAAGAACAAAAAGAAAGAAGAGCAATCTGAATTAAGTTTGTCTGAAAAATTGCGTTTCGTGACGGAAAATGAATTCGAACGCTTGACCTATACAGAGGCTATTGACATTTTATTGAATTCGAAAGCGCACAAGAATGGCAAATTCGTTTATCCGGTTGAATGGGGAATCGACCTTCAATCAGAGCACGAACGCTATTTAGTGGAAAAACACTTTAAAAAACCGGTTATTCTAACGAACTACCCGAAAGACATCAAAGCCTTCTACATGAAGCTAGATGAAGACGGAAAGACGGTTCGCGCGATGGACGTTTTATTCCCAGGTATTGGTGAAATCATTGGTGGATCTCAAAGAGAAGACGATTATGCGAAGCTTTTGCAACGTACTAAGGAAGTCGGAATCGAAGAAGAATCGATTTGGTGGTATTTAGAGACGCGTCAATTTGGTTCAGCTCCACATGCTGGTTTTGGACTTGGGTTCGAGCGTTTAGTGCTATTTGTGACGGGTATGAGCAATATCCGTGACGTGATTCCTTTCCCGCGTACACCTAAAACGGCTGAATTCTAAGATGTTTGGTTTAAAGCACGCAATGAATGGATTAGTGGAACTCATCAAGAATGAGCGCAATGCGCGTTTTCATTTGGTGAGCACCGCGGTCGTGATTTATGTGGGCTGGAAGGTGGGTTTTGAGGCGTCAGAATGGCTATGGATTTCCTTAGCGGTGGCAGGCGTTTGGGTGGCAGAATTGCTGAATACCTCTTTAGAGCGTATCACCGATCTGGTTTCGCCGGAGAAAAGTGAATTAGCGAAGAAGGCCAAAGATTATGCCGCTGGAGCGGTTTTAGTCATGGCTATATGGGCG
This sequence comes from Aquirufa sp., assembly GCA_044338355.1. GTDB lineage: Bacteria > Bacteroidota > Bacteroidia > Cytophagales > Spirosomataceae > Aquirufa. Next base: position 1,752 of record JBIILT010000198.1, on the reverse strand, counting down.
ATTATCGTCTTCTTACTCGTCGCTGTTCCGCGCATTTTAATGAATTTAATGCTTTAAGAGCAACCAAATATGAAAGAATACGGATCGAGTGTTCAAAAATTAGTGAATTATATTTTGACTATTGCTGATGAAGAGCAAAGGACAAAATACGCTTATTTAATGGTAGAGGTGATGAAACAAATTCACCCAAATATGAAGGATAACAGCCAAGATTATTCGAAGAAGCTTTGGGATGATTTGTATATCATGTCCAATTTTGAATTGAATGTACAAAGCCCCTTCCCTCCTCCATCACCAGAATCACTAGGTAAGGCACCACGAAAAGTGGCTTATAATCAGCACAACCTGAAATTTAAACATTACGGACGTAACGTGGAATTATTAATTCTGCGTGCGATTGCAGAGGAAAAAGAAGAAGACAAAAAGATTTTAGTGGCTTACATCGCCCGATTAATGAAAGGTTTCTATGTGACCTGGAACAAGGAATCGGTGGACGATGCGGTGATTTGGCAAAACATCAAAGAGATGTCTGAAAATCTGTTAGGCACCATCGTGGATGAGCTTTCGCAAGAGGGATTAGGGCATGCTAAAGTGGCAAATAATGCTAGAAACGCCTACAACGCGCCAGAGTATCCGAATAGTAACAACAATAATCGCAACAATAATTACCGTAAGAATAACTTCAGAAGCAACAACAATAATAACAACCGAAATAATAATTTCCGTAAAAATAAGTAATCATTTATGGCATCATTTAAAGTAACCGGTGGCCGCCGTTTAAAAGGAGAAATTACTCCTCAAGGAGCAAAGAACGAAGCATTACAGATCTTGTGTGCTGTGGTTTTAACGGCAGAGCCAGTAACCATTCACAACATCCCGAACATTCGCGACGTCAATCAATTAATTGATTTATTAGGCGATATGGGCGTGAGCATGCGTCGTTTATCGGAGTCAAGCATTGAATTTGATGCCTCACAAGTCAACATTGATTACTTAGATTCAGACACTTATAAGAAAAAAGCAGCTGCTCTTCGTGGATCGGTGATGTTATTAGGACCTACTTTGGCCCGATTCAAAAAAGGACGTATTCCTTCGCCAGGTGGAGATAAAATCGGACGTAGAAGATTGGATACCCACTTCTTTGGCTTCATGAAGCTAGGTGCGAAGTTCAACTATAGCCCTGAAGATGGCGGAAACTACGAAGTAGATGCGTCTGAATTACAAGGTGCTTACATGCTTTTAGACGAGGCATCAGTAACAGGTACAGCGAACATTTTGATGGCAGCTGTTTTAGCGAAAGGTAAAACAACGATCTACAATGCAGCTTGTGAGCCTTATTTGCAACAATTGAGTAAGATGTTAAACCGCATGGGAGCGAAAATCTCCGGTATCGGTTCTAATATGTTGATCATCGAAGGAGTTGACGTTTTACACGGAACAGAGCACACGATGCTTCCAGATATGATCGAAATCGGTTCATTCATCGGTTTAGCGGTGATGACTCAATCGGAGATTACGATTAAGAACTGCCAAATTCCTGAACTAGGCATCATACCAGATGTATTCAAGAAATTAGGTATCAAAATGGAATTCCGTGGAGACGATATTTTCATCCCTTCTCAGGAGCATTACGAATTAGAAAACTTCATCGATGGTTCGATGTTAACGATCTCTGACCACCCGTGGCCAGGTTTTACACCGGACTTATTATCGATCATTTTAGTAACAGCGATTCAGGCCAAAGGAACGGTC
>JBIILT010000218.1:0-3279 GCA_044338355.1 Aquirufa sp. | reverse complement strand
GGCCAAATTTCCGTGTCCAAACTTTTTCCCTTCTGAGTTTGCAGTAAACCTGTATTTTCTATCTCGTAATAATTATCTGTCAAATCAGTACCAATACGTAAGAAGGCGCTAACTTGACCACTAATCGCATCCGGACTTTGCATCGAGACAAACATCTTTAAGCGCTTATAATTTATAAAATCGAAAAGTGTATTTTTAAATACCGCTCTTGCATCGCCTGCACGCAAATTATCAACGCAAAGGCTCATGGATTGTTCATTCAATCGAGCGTTATTAATGGTAGTAATATCCTGGTCCCTGACAAATCCAGGTGGAACAACATAAGGAATAGCCGTCTCTCCTTTATTGGCTGGTCCATTTTCTTCGATATTCACACTGGATACTCGAAATTTAGCATCGTATGGCTCGGGTAAATCTTGTCCACTTCGTTTATCTAATTCACCAATAAACTTTCGATAACTAAATCCAGACAATTGTAATTGGGCAAATCTCAATACAACAGGTTCCCGAAAATCTTTCAAAAAAATACGTTTATCTTTTATAGGTACACGGAAAAGATACCAGTTAACGCCACCTTCGGTGATTTTATCTACCACAAAACCATTGCCAATTTGTAGGCTATTAGGCTTTAGATCAATTTCATATTCAAAATAGGCCTCACTATCATTTACTGTATTATCATTGTTCAAATCCTCTCTATCCGGCAACATACTATTTGCCTCGGTGAAACTCGTATTTGAAGGATTATCTGTAGTAGGACTATTGTTTTCCATCCCTAAGTAACTCTTATAACGTTGAATTAAGGATTCTGTAGCATTAAATTTCTGATTTAAATAAAATTCAAAATCATCTCCTGCTGGATCATTTAGAATAGTAGACAAGGCCAAAGGATCTGAAACACGACTTTTTATCTGATCTAAATAGGCTTTAAAATGTGTAGATTCCGTTAAAGCAGTGGCATCCTCTGCTTTATTAGGCAAACCATCTAAACCGATATCCTGCTTTTCTCTACCAGCCGAATTATCAAATGCATTGATAACAAACTGTCTTGAAGGAGCTAATCCCCAATCTGTTTTTTCAATATTCTTCGTTGTTCCTGAGGTTATTTTTTCGCCTGCTGGAATACCATTTTCAAAATTAGAATAGCCATCAGGAATAAAATCCTCGGAAACATCACCCAAATGGAAAACTAATTTACCTCCCGTCTCATTGTTCTTATTAAACAGGCCATCTCGAATTTTACCCGCTTCTCCACCTATAAACGGATCCATCAACCAAAATTCTAACTGTTCCACGTTTGCATTGTCAAAATCAGTATCTGAACTAATAGCCCGGGTAATTGCTCCAAAATTAGAAACTGGAGTAGGTAACAAACCTGTAGAGGAAAGATTCGGATTAAAGTTATACAAGCCTCTCTCTGAAGGAAAATAAGCAACATCTAAAACGCCAATGGGTAAATTGGTGATGTTGTTCGCAAAGTCTTTATTGGGAAATAGACCTCTAGGAGTTACTACTCTCTCATAGGCATACGCATTTACCTTGGTAGGATCTAAACCAGGGACATCCAAACCAAAACCTCCTTGACCATAAATACTAGCATCTACCGTATAGGCAGAAATTTTAGCCCGATTAAATCCGGTAGCCAATTTATTACCGGTGGAAACATACGATTTAGGAGTTGCTCCAGGTTTCCAAAGTGTAGCTTGTGAACTTAAATTATAAATGACACGAGCAGCCTCAAAATCATCAACAAATGCATTGCCCTGTACACGGTCATTGACATTAGGAATTAACTTAGCGAACTCTCCCTGAAAATCAATTACAGAAGTCTCCTTAGTTGAAATCAAAGGTAACTTATCTAGAAAACGTGTCAGCCCCTGAGAATTTTGCAAGATACTTGCATCAAATCCAATTAAGGTATTATTCACCGGTTCATTCCCCATAGCCACCCGTCGAAAAAAGGCCGGTGGACTTTCTGACATATTCTGAATCGTGGCGCCTAAATGTACATTTTTACCTAAATTATAATCTAAACGTGTACCTAATAGGGTTCTAATTTGATTCGAAAACAAGTCAGGCTTTTCATAACATACCTTAATCTCTCTACCGGAACTAAAAACCCCCTCATTAATAATCTTTACTCGACCAGATTGAGGCTCCACTATATAATCTGTTCCTGCAGCTAATGATTGCCCTCCAGCCGTCACGGTAACCGATTTTGCTTCTACCCCAAATGGTAATGAGATATCTCCACCAGCACCGGATTGGAAAGAACCTTTAATGAAAAACTTGTTTTTAGTTGTAATTTGAGCAGCATCCACTTGCGTACCTGAATACAATTTATCAAACACATATTTTTCGACTAAATTACTTTCACTTGCTGTAAACTTAGCTCTTAAATTATTTCCAAAAGGTTCCAAAACAGGGAAAATAATCTTTCCATTTTTAGCATCAATCGTAATATCATCCACGAAATCAAAGTTTCCATCTGGTTGTGGATCACCTGCAAAATTTAATTTATCTAAGCCCAAAACTTTAACGAGTGGAATGTCCTTAAAATTTGTTCCTTCTATCAAATTACTATTATCAATCCCTGTCGCATCGTCTTTGTACACAATTCTTAACTGAAAATTTTGTTTCGCTAAGGAGGAAGTATTTAATGAATAAATATTTTTCATCATTAAATCCCACATTGGATGCGGTTTTCCTGTTGAAATTGAATTCAAATTATTTCGAATAGTACTTGATTTAAGCATTTTTAAAATCAGCACCTCGTCGTCTTGGCGAGCTTGATAATCTTCCGTTAACTCCCCTACTTTATACTTTCTGCCGTTTAAAGTATACTCATATGATACGGCCAAAACCTCATCATTACGTATTGGAGCTACCAAGGAAATATACCCTAATTGCGAATTGAATTTAAACTCTCTTTCTGATAAGCGTTTTGCTCCTTTTAATACATCAAAATCAGTACCACGCTTTAAATTATAGACATTTTCTAACCGATCCGTCGCTTCGTTCGATTTACGCAGATTGGGATCTGCTAACAGCTTAGCATACATCCCATTCGCCTTATTATCTACCGGACTTGATGGAATCACAGGCTGCATGATGGGGTTTGTATTATTAAACGGACTTGATTCCCCTAAGTCATAAAGTGAAACTAAATTCCGAAGCGTTTCCGTGCTTTGGGTACGATTAGTCACATACACTTCTACCCGGGTAACCGTAATCCCACTTGAAATGACAGGCAAATTTTTTAAAGCTCTTTCGTAATTA
>JBIILT010000197.1:0-3641 GCA_044338355.1 Aquirufa sp. | reverse complement strand
CATCGAAGAAATCATCCCGCGTACGAATTACATTATTCGTAAATCTGTTCACAAAACGGGTCAAGGTCAATTAATGGCAGCGAATGTGGATCAAGCCATCTTCGTGATGACCTTGAAATCTCCTAAAACATCTTTGGGTTTTTTAGACCGTTTTTTAGTTACAGCAGAGGCATTTCGAATCCCAGTGACCATCGTATTTAATAAGATGGATTTATTGAACGAGGAGGAAGAGGATCAAATCTTCGAATACGCAGCGCTCTACCAAGAATTAGGTTATGGCATTTTGTTTACGTCCATACCTCGTAGCCAAGGTGTAGACGAATTTAAAGCAATGTTTGCCGGAAAGGTGTCGCTATTAGCGGGTCATTCTGGCGTAGGGAAATCTAGTTTATTGAATTTAGTATCTCCACATTTGAATATAAAAGTGAATGAGATTTCTGATTTTGCCCAAAAAGGGGTGCATACCACCACCTATTCTACCATGTGGGAATTAGGCCCTGAAACTTATTTGATTGATAGCCCTGGTATCAATGAATTAGGAGTCATGGAAATTGAAAAAGAAGAACTTTCCCATTATTTTCCCGAAATGCGCGCGCTGATTGGCGAATGCAAATTCAATAATTGCTTGCATATTTCTGAACCGTCTTGTGCCGTTTTGAAGGCTTTTGAAGCTGGAGATATTGCGCACAGCCGTTATTTGAGTTATTTGAGTATTTTTGAGAACAACGATAACCGTCGCTAAACCTATGGAAAAATCCTATTTATGGGGCATCGATTTAGGGGGAACCAAAATCGAATGTGCCGTATTGTCTGCCACAGATGTAACCCAAGTCATCGCCCGAGAACGTATCGATACAGAAGCTTCAAAAGGCTATGAGCACATTATTTCACAAGTTGCTCTTTTAGCCTCTCGCGTTTCAAAACAATTAGGGGTTACTCCCTCGAAAATTGGTTTTGCCACTCCTGGTGTATTGAATCCAGCCACTCAAACGATGAAAAACTGCAATACGACCTCCATGAATGGTCGTCCGATGGCAGCTGATTTAGCGAAAGCTTTGGGTGCTGAAGTTCGTTTAGCGAATGATGCAAACTGTTTCGCCTTGGCAGAAACCTTGATGGGAGCTGTGCAGGACGTTAATCCAAAGGCTGAAGTTGTTTTTGGAATCATCATGGGAACTGGTGTAGGCGGAGGTTTAGTCGTTCACGGACAAGTAATCAACGGCTTGCATGGAATTGGCGGCGAATGGGGCCATAATATTTTAGAGGAGGGCGGAAAGCCGTGTTATTGCGGTAAATCAGGCTGCGTAGAACATGTGATTTCTGGGCCCGCTCTGGAGGAATTTTATTTTTCTGTATCAGGTCAAAAATTACGCTTGCCGCAGATTTTACAAGCTCATCTAGCTGGAACAGATGCCCATGCATCGGCCACTATCGATCGAATGCTGGAGAATTTTGGACGCGCCGTTTCCACGTTAATAAATGTTTTAGACCCTCAAGTCATCGTCATTGGTGGTGGAGTGGGCAATATAGATTTGCTTTATACCGAAGGAATCGAACGAATCAAGAAATACATTTTTAATTCTGGGGAAGTCCTGACGCCGATAGTGAAGCCCAAGTTGGGTGATTCGGCTGGGGTTTTTGGGGCAGCATTGTTGTTTCATTAAGTTCTGTTTAGCAAAGCCATTTCAAAATTGGGCTGCGCCATAATTTTCGAAATGGCTTTCCTAAATCAGATCTAACAAAATCAAAATTTGCTCTTCTAAGAGTTCGAAAGCTATTATTTCTAAAATCCCTCATTTAAAACAGCCTTCAGATTAAAAATTCGCTTGCTCTGATTGTTATTAAGCGTATAGCATCTTCGAATCTGCTCAAAGATCGAAAGGTTTATTTTTGATTAGATTCACAAAATCATTGCGAAGCACGATTTTAGAATGAAAAAATCGAAAGCTATTATTTCTAAAATCTCTCAACTAAAACAGCCTTCAAAAAAAATCGCTTGCTCTGATTGTTGTTAAGCATATAGCATCTTCGAATCTGCTCAAAGATCGAAAGGTTTAATTTTGATTAGATTCACAAAATCATTGCGAAGCACGATTTTAGAATATAATCAAAATTAAACCTTAAGAAACCATTTCTTCTTCCAAAACACCCAACACACCCCCCAACATACCAAAACGAAAGAAATCGCATACGCCAGAGAGCCATTGTATTTGCCAAAGATCGGTTCGAAAATATGCCAATACAACCAATCACTGCCGGATTGACCCTGGATTTGGTATTTACCTAATTGGATTGCTATGATTTCTGAAATACCATAAGCTAGTATGGAATTCGTACCCAAAACTAGAAAGAATGTGTTTCCGAAGTGACGTTCTTTGGTCTCAATCCACCAGTTTAATAGTCCGATTAAGATAAAGTCAATGCCTGCACAAAGAAGAACAAAAGAGCTGGTCCACAGTTTTTTGTTAATGGGAAATGCCTGATCCCAAATCACAGCTAACACGATCAACGCGGCACCCCATCCGAGCAAACCAGTTAAGGCTGATTTGCTTTCTTTGGCCTGATTCTCTAAATATAAACTTACCTGGTAGCCAAATAGGCAGGTAGAAATAGCTGGAAGTGTACTCAAAAATCCTTCCGGATCGAAAGCGATTCGAACGCCATTTACCAGATTTCCATGGTATAAATGAGACTCGCCAAACAAGAATAGATCTAATTTTCGTACCGCATTATGACTAATATCCATCCATAATCCTGCATCGCCAAAGGCATACAAAATCCCCCAGAATGATAATAAAATACCCGCATTGATCCAGGTGAGCCATTTGGACGGAACCTGAAGCGTTATAAAGGAAACAGCACAATAGGAAAGCGCTATTCGGGGTAACACGTTTAGGAAACGTAAATTTCCTAAAGAGAAATCGGTAAACGGAAAGTAAAAAACGAAGTAGTTGATTAAAAATAAATATAAAGTCCGCTTTAAAATCTTATTACGAACAGATGGTGTTAACTCATAATTGAAAGCCTTGAATGAAAATCGCATCGCAACGCCCACCATAAAGAGAAAACTAGGAAAAACGAGGTCCGTAGGGGTGAATCCATTCCATACTGCATGTGATAAGGGCCAATAAGTGAAATCTCCATTTCCATTATTGTTTACTAAGATCATACCCGCAAGTGTGATTCCTCGGAGGATATCGAGTGAAAGAAAGCGTGTTTTCATAGAATTATGACAGGTTTGATTAGTGAGGTTGATTCAGTGGTAAATCTAAAATAATATTTCCCAGAAACGAAAGGTCCAAGGTAAATTGTTGATTCTCGTTGATTTAGTTGGAAGGTGTGGACAATAAGTCCTGCATTATTTAACATTTCCACTTGCGCTGAATGGAATGGGGTGGATATGTGTAATGCCACGCCTGGTGAAACGGGGTTGGGATAAATACTAAATTTAAGCTCTTCTTCGTTGGCTAAAATGAGATCCATTGATTTACTTGCTTTATCAAAATTAGGAATGCCAAATCCCAGCAACATGTCCGCTCGCGAAAATTGAGATCCTGATTTTAGGATGCCATTTCTGATTTGTTGAGCACTGTGTGCAGGAAAAGCTTGTATTAGGCCTGCTGCTAGTCCCGCAATTAAAG